>JADFIX010000355.1 GCA_022566435.1 Planctomycetota bacterium | reverse complement strand
TCATGCCATCCAATCGCGGCACCGAATCTCTACATAAATCGGTAGCGAACCGACAGTGGGGATGATACGCACAACCCGTAGCCGGTGCGGATTGCTCCTCAAATGCATCACCCACGCCGTGTCGCCACCGACGACGAACGGAATCCATCGTCGGGACCGCTTCCAAAAGGGAAAATGTATAGGGATGTCTCGGTGTCCGGCATATGCTGTCCGCCGGCCCCATTTCCACGATCCGACCGAGGTACATCACGGCCACGCGATGGCTGACGTGTCTCACGACGGCCAAGTCATGTGCGATGAACAGGTAGGACAACCCCAGCGACGCCTGAAGGTCGACCAGAAGGTTTAGAATCTGCGCCTGAACCGACACATCCAAGGCGCTCACCGGCTCATCACACACTAGTAATTTGGGTCTGCTCGCGAGTGCCCGGGCGATGCCGATCCGCTGTCGCTGACCACCCGACAGCTCATGGGGATATCGCCCAAGATGTGCCGGCTGCAAACCCACTTGCTCGAACAACGTGATGATGTCACCTCGGCACGATCCAAGCGATTGCTTCTTCTGGATCCGTAGCGGCTCGGCGACGATTTCACCCGCCGTCATTCGAGGGTTGAGACTATCGAAGGGGTCCTGGAAGATCATCTGCATGTGCCGCCGAATCTCTCGTAGAACGGACCCCCGCGCGCGGAGGACGTCAATCTTCTCAAAGTGAATGCGGCCTCGTGAGGGCTCGACCAACTTGAGCAACGTGCGAGCGATCGTGGTCTTGCCACAGCCACTTTCGCCGACAAGTCCCAGCGTACGGCCACGGGGAATAGAGAAACTGACGCCGTCCACGGCCAAGACACGGCCGACGCGGCGCAGATTTCGACCGCGCGATTGCATGTAGTCCACAGAGAGATCGTCGACTTCAAGCAAAGGCATGGCGGCATCGCCACCACGGTCGCTCGCGCTACGACAAGAAAGGTCGGATTTTCGAGAATTCATGAAATTCCGGACGGCTGAGCCTCGGACAACTGTCGGCAAAGATCACCCGTCGCCATCTGGCCGTCGCCCCAGTGCGGCGGCACGCTTCGTACAGTTACGTCGTATCTCGCTGCCCGGCGGTGAAAGATCGATGGCCTGCTCGTAAAGCCGAACGGCCTCCTTCAGGTTACCTCGCAGGGCCACGATCTCCGCCTTGCAAACGAATACCACAGCCATGCGCGGAGCGAGGGACTCCGCCCGACTGGCGAGAGTCCAAGCTTCTTCGAGGTCTCCCTCGTGACGCCGTTCAAACAATAGCATGGCCAGCTCAACGAGCAGTTGCGGTTTATCTTGATGCATGGACAGCGCCATATAGTAGTGATCGATCGCATCGTCTCGCAGATTCAGGTACACCAGGGTCACGGCATACTCGACCTGCCATTCCAAGACGTTCTCGAACCGATCGCCGGCCTTCTCCAGCCTGGCCAGTGCATCTTTCTTGAGCCCCAGTTCTCGAAGCTTTCGCACCAGCGCGATCTCGTACTTCACGTCGTCGGGATGCTCCGCAACTTTCCGTTTCAGTGGAGCGAGTTCCGTGTCGTGCGCCGAAAGAATACGGCTCACGTGCTCCAGCAGTTTCACGGTAGGCGGGTGATTCGGTACCTGCATGTCGGCAATTTGTAAATGCTCGAGCGCCGGTTTCAACTCGCCCGCCAGAAAGTACGCATGACCGAGCGAACGCTGGGCATCCGTGAAACCCAGATCGATCGCAATGGCCTGCTTGAGAAGTAACTTGGCCTCTTGCAATAGTATACTTCGTTCGGCGGGATTCTCTGTGAGCATGCTCTTCTGGACGAGCGAATTTCCGTGCAGCCGCAAGGCACCGACTGCATGACGATGCACCGCATACGTGGACGCGTATAGCGTGTCATTGTTCTGCCATTCGGCGTTTCGGATCCAGCAGCGAGAGGTCATGGCAAACACGAGACCGGCGGCAACCAACAACGCAGGTCCGCGCCATTTCAACCTCAACACGGACAGTCCGGCCAGGACCGCCACGAACACCGAGGGTAGATACCAGATACGCTCGACGAAGAAAACCTGGATCAGCACCCAGATGTTCGACGTCGGAAAATAAGTCACGACAATGCCCGCACACAGAAATGCCACGTTGCGACGTCCGCGACGCCAGGCGAGAACGGAGACCACGATCATGGCCAGCAGCACAAAAACACCGATGATGACGTCTGGGTCGAGGGCATCGGTCGCGAGGCGAATCGTGTTGATCGAGTAGTTGATGCAGAGTATGCGCGGCCAAAACGTCTTGACCCAGTACATACCCCAGAGCTGCAAGACTCCCAGGGAATGCTGCCACCACGGGGCATCGACAAGCACATTCACGGTCTTGGTCAGGGCAGGTCCCTGGTGGAAATGCCCGCCCAGAGCTTGGAATCGCAGCAAGAGATTCAAGCCTGCCGGAATCAAGACATAAGTGAATCGCAGGAACGAACGAGGGTGCCACCAGGAGCGATCGCGACTGGCCGACCGCCAGCGACGGTACCAGTATCCGTCAAAGAGCACGATGGCGGGTACCACCATAAGTGCGCTCTCTTTGGATCCCATGGCCGCAAAAACGGCCACCGCCGCAGCGATACGCCATTTCACAACCCCGGCTTCGGTTGTCGCGGTGACGGATCGACGGTGGAGCAGAATGGCTGACAGCACGCCGAGCACGGCGAGCAGATCGGCACGGCCCACCACGTTGTTGATCACCTCCGAATGGATCGGTAATGCGGCGAAGACCGCACCCGCGACGATCGCTGCCGCGTCGTTGCCGCCCATGTGCCGGCACAAACGCGCGACAAGCAGGCTATTCAGGGCATGCAACAGCATGTTGATGAGAAGTTGGGGAAAGGCCGCGTCACCGCCGATGGCGCGAACCAACCGATAGGAGGAGAGAGCCACCGGCCGGTATAACAAGTCTCGATTGGGCGTTGCATCTTTCGTCTCCGACCAATAGTCGGTCGTCCAGATAACACCCCACTGATTCGGTTCAGTAATTTTGCTGTTGTCTCGTACGACCGGAATGCCATCGTCGCAGAAGTCGTTGGAAAGCGTATTGGCGTAGCAGAACAGGGACACGACAACCGCAATCAGCTCGGCGCGTAGCCAAAACGTGGTAATCGTCCGCCGTGGTGGACGAATCGTCTTCGGTCGTTCTCCAACGATAGTCGATTCTCCAGGTTGCCCTGCCCTAATGCCGCCGGAGCTTCAAGGCCGTGGGTGTCGCTGTCCCACCTAGAACGGGTCTTGATCACTCTCCCAAACTCAGCAGATGTGGACTCGAGCTGTCCCAGCGATGCATCTTAACGGAACGATGACGCGATTCAACTTGGTGCCCTCGCCGAACCACTGAGAACAACGGCATGGCTCTGAATACAATCAGCCTGCTGATCCCGACGACTTGAATCCAGCTTCCGCATCGCGGTCCATCGCTGGTCGCGGCTGGGGCCCCGGAAAGCCGCCCTATCCAGTTTCCACATCCTACAACCGCTCTTGGCCACGCGATTCGAAACGCCGGCAAACGATTAGTCACGGAGCGGGGCAAGAGAAACAGTCGTCATTGATAAAGCCCGGTTGTTATGTGTAGACTTCCGCTTGTCTGAGCGTTGCGTTTCAGGCTGGGCTCATTCTTGACACCGTCGCATCGCACCGACGACGACCCATCGGAGCGTGTCGGATTGGATTTGGACGACGCAGTCGTTGTTAAATCTTTGTCGTCGCCGCCGGCACCGACCAACATGCGGCGTGATGGTCGACACGCGCCCGATCGCGCGGACCGGCCACAGGATCTCGACTCGGAGCGGTATGGCAAAACGTAAGGGTTCACGCAACAAACGAAATCTACCCTGGCGGCGCTTGCCGGGGCAAACGCCGCCAACGACGCCGAAAGCGACGCCCCGGCCACTCATCCGCGGTCTGGCGATGGTCGCGACATCGCTCTATGTCGTGGTCGTCATCGTTGCACCCCAGGAATGGCCGTTTCCCGAACTCCGTCCCTATTGGCAACACTCGCGGGCTTTCGTTTACGGGGTCATACGATCGATCTACGCGTGGGCCGGCTTCGCGAAACCGGCGCTCTTACTGCAACACTGCACGTTCTTCTTCGTGACCGCCCTCGTCGTTCCGTGGCTCATCATGGCTCTTCTGCAACGCGGTAGCCCACATGACATCGGATGGCGAAAGCCCAATCCGCTCCTTGTTCGACTGGTCGGATGCAGCTTCCTCGTGGCTTTGCCGTTTCTTTATTGGATGGTCAGCCACCCGAATTTCTATCAATTCTATCAGCAGCGATACGTCGGCAAGAGCATGATCAGTGTGGCCTTCTACTACGTGTGGGTCTTATTCTGCGAGCATCTCTTCTTCGAAGGACTCATGCTCGGCGCGTTTCGTGACGGCGGTCGGTGGCCGCCTCCGGCCCGGATTTCCAAGACAGAAGGTGTTGGGTTTCTTCGAGTGCTTCGCTGGATCGGCATGGCACAGCCGACCGGGGAGGCCAAGGGCATACAGAGAATCACCCGCTGGCTCGGGCTCCCCGACGGTTGCCTCGGGGCTGTCCTGCTTTCGGGGCTGTTATTCGGGATGGTGCACGCGGGTAAAATCCGAACTGAGCTTATTCTGTCCTTTCCCGGTGGCACGTTTCTCGCCTACCTGGCGTACCGCTGCAATTCTTGGCATGCACCCTATCTACTCCATGCATCCACCGTGCTGGCCGCCGGGGCAATGATGTTTCTGATGAAACTCTAAGCGTTGGTTGTTTGACCTCCGTGCATGGGCGTGACGCCCCACTGCGGTCAACATCTTTCGAAATGCCCAGATGCCTACTGATGCAGTGTCTCCGTATACTGCCGTTGATCAAATGTCCGTACTCTTGCCGATCCAGCTCGGCGATCGATTCGTGGTCCCGGAGGGGCCTGGGCACATAGCCACGGGCGTGAGCCTTCGCTGTTCTACACATGTCGCTTGTGATCGATCATCGTCGCGCGAACGATCTGCGCCTCGTATGCGTTCGCGGTTCGCCCCTGGTGTTCGTGTGCGGTCGTTGTTCGCCCCGAAGGGGCAGCGCGGGATTGGTGGGAGGTGTACGGCGAGACGTTCTTGCGGGAACGCGGCCCGCTTTTACGGAAGAACAGTGAGGAACGAATGTCTTTTCCAGATACTTGATTGGTTCATGTCTGGTTTTGTGTGTGGTCGAACCCATTTCGCATCGCAACTTTTCGTGGCAAATAGAGGATGTCATCTCTCCTACTATCCTGCTCCGCGGGCGGGCCGGCGGGGAAGACCGGGAATCGCGTAACGCCAGGAACAACTGACCGAGCACCACCACGAGCGATGTGCCGCACC
>JADFIX010000354.1 GCA_022566435.1 Planctomycetota bacterium | reverse complement strand
TGGCTCATGGCAGCCAGGAACATGTCCTTGGCCCGCGTCGCCTCCTGCGCCACATCGCGCGCCTCGCGTAAACTTGTTGCGGCCCTTTCCCGCTCGTACAGCCGCCCCAGTTGGGACCCGATATGGGTCACGGTCTGCAACAGAGATTCGTCGGGTTCGCCCTGTTCTTCATCAAAAAACTCAAGCACCGCCACCACCTTCGCCTGCGCCCATACAGGAAAGGCAAAGGCACCTTTAACCCCGATATCATCGACCATTTTGGCGCGCGGGAAGTTGGAATCAACGGTGACATCCTTGATCCATGCGGGTTTGCCGCTCTCGAGAACCCGCCCGGGCAAGCCAATCCCCTTCTTGAACGTGGTTTTCTCGATCCGCAAGACACCACGATCCAAGTCCACAAGCGCACAGGTGAGTCTCAACGCCTCCGAAACACGCAAGCCGGTACACGCCAACAGCCCAAATAATGTCTGGTAGGTTAGCCGCCTCAGTGGATACGTGGGCAATAACCGACCAGCCGCCTCCAGTAATTGTTCAAGTTCCTGCTGGCTGTAGAGATGGGGCCGTTGATGAAAGGACAATTTCGCAATGAGGTTCCGGCCGGGCACCTCACTACGGCCATCTCGCACAGCCAGGTAGCGAGCGAAACAACGCACAACCGAAAGTCGTCTCGCGCGATAGTTCCGTGACGCCGCCTTGGGAAGGTTTACCCATCGCAGCGCCGCGTCCGTTGTGAGCGGACCGCGATGTCCCGAACGATCGAGGGACTCTGCAAACTTCAACAGTAGGTAGCCCTGGGATTCCAGTGCGAAACCCATCGACCGACGTTGTTGCAGGTACTCTTTGGCCTGCTGCACCATGGTGAAGCGACGGTTCATGGTGACACCTCCTTTCTTCCCGGCCAAGGCAGGGCCACGCGCGACAGGGTGGCAAGATCGACCTTGGCGTACAGGCTTGTGGTGTCGAGAGACTTGTGCCCCAAGAAATCGGCTATCTGTTTGAGCGTCGCCCCGGCGCTCAACATTCGGCTCGCAAGGCTTTGTCGTAATACGTGTGTCCCGCCCACTCGGTCACGTAGTCCTGCTCGGCTTGCGAGACGCAACACCACTTGGCAGATACCGACGGGAGTGAGCGGTTTTCCCAACGGGGCATGATGTCGAATGAATACGGCCGACGATGCGCATTGAGGACGGCCGCGCCGAAGATACGCGTTCAATGCAGAGCATAAACGTCGAGTCATCGGCAATACCGAGGCTTCCCGCTCTTTGCGTTGGCGAAGTTGCAGCACCCCGGCGGTAAAGTCGATGCTGTCAAGCTCCAGGTTTGCCACGTCCGAAGCGCGCAGCCCCAGTTCACTCATGCACAGGACAATCGCGTGGTCGCGTCGGCCTATCGATGTCCCAAGATTGGCCGCACGGATAAGTCGATTAATCTCCATTTTTCCGAGCGCTCTCGGTAGCGACGCCAACCGCCAACGAGCGAACGATGGAACGGCCGCAGCCAAGTCTCGCTGAATCAAACCTTCTTGCAGCAGGAAACGAAGAAGCGAGCGAGCGCACCAAGTGGCGTTCCGGCCTCTCGACCGAGTATGGCGACCCTCTTGCGACACGTAGCGTGCAATCAGTTCCGGCGTCCAGCGAGTGAATTGAGATTCCCGCCGGACCCCCAAACGGCTCAGCATCCCAGCCGTAAACTTCAAGTGGACCTGGATCGTGACTGCTGCAAGCCCTCGCACCGTGGCGAGGTGTTCCTGGTACCGTCTGAGTAGGTCGCCTGCGTAGCCTTGTGGAAATGTCGTTTGCGTCCAGTCCTGTCCCAACATCTCCAGAAGGCGACGCAGCGCGGCGCGATTAGGTCGCCGATCGCGTATCATCCTCGGACATCGACAAGTCGGCAGGTGCTGATCAAGAAAGTTCTCAACCCGGAACCAGTTGACATGTCGTCGTCCGAGCCACCGCCCGAAATGCTCCACGGCACACGCATAGACATGGCATGTGCGGGAGGAGTACCCGCGTGAACTCAGATACCGCGAGTACGGTTCCAGAATCGAGCGAATCGATTTGGCGCAGATGCGCCGACAGACATCCTTACGGTTCTTCGACATGGACGCTCTCCTTTTTTCCACCAGGGCAAAAGAAAAGCGTCATTATTATGCGGAGCAAAACCCGACGGATAGTCGGCCGAGAGCCCAGCGCAGCAGGCGGTTCTGACTGCTCCCCCCGCTTCCACTCCACATAATCAGGGACTCTGCATAACGCCGAAACCAAGGCCGCTCACCAGAGGCTCGCAAAAGCCCACCACCGAACAGCACAAGGCCCGACGCTCCCGTTTCGGGAGCGCGGAACCAAGTTGCTGCTTCGGTGATTCAAGAGCCGTTAGGCTCAGGTTTGCGATTTCTGGTGAAGCAAAACTTGACGCACACGCGTCGTTCAAATTGTCAGCATTGGCCGCCATCGCGGCCATGGGGAGTCTCCGTTATTCAAGGTCAACAAAAATGTCCAACCGGGTTGCTCAATGTGAACGGACGCCGGCCGGTATTCAAATTTGATTTTACGTGCTGATCGCGGCTGGTTCAACATGTGTCGGTCGATCCAAACAGATTACTGCAATCCCGATCGCACGGTGCTGCATGCGATCACGCCTGTCAGGTGCGGACGACACAAATGACCACATTGCCAAGAATGGGATTGGCTGGTCAATGCAAAGGCGCAATGGCGTGCAGGGCGGAATGCCCGGCATTCCACTGCTCATGCAGCGGACTTGTTGCCACGCGGAAAGAGACGGCGGCATCGGTGTCCCGAGAACGGGACCACGCGGACAACAATGTTGGACTACCAGCTGAGCAACGTGCTCAGCTAACGGATGCACTTTGCACGCGGGGCACGCGGGGCCGACAGCGGGTCAAATAGGCTGGCCGTACGCGGGGCAACACCGACGTCAGCGACGTTCGGGGTGGCGTTTTCTTAGCTATCGGACGACCACATCGTGTGCCTTGGCTCGCCGCGCAGGGCCCGGCACTGTGACACCCTCGTCGGGTTCCGCGTCAGCTGCGGTTACCCCCTTAGCTTAGTCTTCGCAGCGTTTGAAACCGCGCTGGATGGCTCTGTCGCATGGGGCGGCTGAATCATGGGATCGCCACGATGACCGAAACGAAAACGCCGAGGAATCTGCTCCGTCCTCATCACACTGCGCTCCGTGCGACGTGGGGGGGGTCTCGGTCTTGGTCGGGTGAATGTTATCGGATCACACCGCTTCTCTTTAGCTATTCTAGCGGTTCGCGGCAATCACGCTTTGCGTGCGCAACAGATGCCGTACACGCCCAATCCCGTCTTCCGGGCGACGTACTGATAATAGCCGGATGCAATTCCCTGGGTCTGGATTTCGTTCCGCAGTCCGGCCCAGTAAAGCAACAGCCCCAGCGGGTAGAACAGCAGGCTGCCGACATAGATGCGGCGGGAAGAGGGGGTGACATGTCGGGTGACGTCCCGAAATTCAACCGTTCGGAACCCCGCCTCTCTCAACTGTTGTTGAAATCGTCGGACCGTCAGCACATTCGGAATGGCCCATCCCCGACACCACCTTTCGACAATCTTCCGTTCCTTGTGCCCCAGGTCATCCCTGGTAAGGAATCCGTCTGCGATGACGAGGCGGCCGCCCGGTTTCAGGAGCCGGTATGCTTCGTCGAGAAAGACCTGTTTGTCATCGGTATAGCACATGCTCTCAAGCGCCCAAACGACATCGAAGAATTGGTCGGCCATTCCTGTTTGGGCAAAGTCGGCGACGTGAAATTGCACGCTCGACTGCACATCGCGCCTCCGGGCATGCTTGTTGGCGAGAGCGACTTGCATCTGGTTGATGTTCACTCCTGTCACACGGATGTTGTTGATGTTCTCCGCCAGCCAGATGGCGCTTCCGCCGACTCCGCAACCGGCGTCAAGAACACGATCGCCCGGCGAAATTCGGGCCGTCTCCGCCAGGACGCGGTTCATGTTCATCACGGCTGCATCGTGACGCCTGTGCGACTCGTCGAAAAACCCACAATGCAGGCCCAAGTGACGATCGATTCCCCAGAGACGGCGGTAATCGTTATGCGTCTGGTCGAAATACTCGATGACCTGCTGATTGTGGCGGCTTATGTTGGATCGCTCGATCATGTTTCACGAACCCGTTCGCAGACTTGCGGTTGATTAGTCGGGCCGGATGTTGACATCGCAACCGGGCACATGCGATCAACCGCAGCCAGTTACAGGGAATAACTGAAAAACCGGAACCGGTGGTTGATTGTCTGCAAAGACATTCCCAGCGAGCGTGACCACGTCGCTGAAGAGCCCCCGTTAATCCACGCCAAACATCTGCTGGACCTTTGGCTGACCGTACTGCGACTCCGGTCAGCACGTCAAGGATGTCGCGTCGGCTCTCAGCGACGGGTTACAACGACTTGGTAGACGCCACGGGATTTGCCATCGTGACGCAACACCGCTCGCAGTTGTGTGTCGCCAGCGGAAAGCCGGATACCCTTGAACTCGATGGTTCTCGCGCCGACCGCCAATGCCGCGCCCTTGGCAAAGCCGGCGAACTTCAATTCCGCACTGCCTTTTTCCGGGTTGGCGTCGAATTCGAGGCGGACATCGTAGCGCCCCGCTTTCGCGACGTGCAGTTCCCAGTGCCCAATGGCGTCGCGCGCCCACGTTCCGCCCCGCCAGTCTTGACGGGTCAGCACCGTTGGGTTCTCGTGCGGTGAGCCAATGTGAATTCGCGGGGGAGCGTAGTTGTTCGGCCGAGTGCTTGAGACGTCATCGAACCAGCGGTCGTATTGTGTCTTGAGGCGGGCCAGCACCTCGGGGTGATCGTCGATCAGGTTCTTCGATTCTCTCGGGTCGCTTAGGACGTCGTACAACTCGAACTTGGGCTTGCCCGGAAAGTTCTCACCGCCGAATCCACTCGCATGCAGCAACTTCCAGCGTGCGTCACGGATCATAAAGTGGTGGTACCGCACCGGCTTGTCCCCGCGATGGGATTGGATGACGATCGACCGATCGGGCCATTCCACCCTCTGGCCGCGCAGCAAGGGCAGCAGGCTGCGGCCGTCGAGCTTCACGCCTGTGGGCGGCTGCACTCCACAAGCGTCAAGAATCGTCGGCATCAGATCGATGTGGGCCGCTATTTCGGCGCCGGTTTGCCCCGCCTTGAGTTGTGCGGGCCACTGAACCCACAGAGGCGCGCGAATCCCGCCTTCGTGAACGTGGCTTTTCATTCCGCGTTTATCCCCTACAAACCGCAACGTGTTGGGACCGTTGTCCACGAGGAAGATGACGATCGTGTTGTCCGTGATGCCGAGCCGGTCGAGTTTTCCCAACAGCCGACCGACGTTTTGATCCACGTTGGTCA
>JADFIX010000353.1:3071-5397 GCA_022566435.1 Planctomycetota bacterium | reverse complement strand
CGGGCCTGATCGCGGGAATTGTCACGGAAAAAGGCATAATCCGGCCTGTTGGCGAAAAGGAGATCGCCCGCACATTCGGCAATTCGATTACTTGCCGGGACAGTCGTGAACCGAAATAATCTATAGCAGACGTGCGGCGGACAGCGGTGCGCGGCCGGATTCGCCGCACTTCGGTTTTCCCGGCCGCGGGATTGTGTCTGCTTGCATGGGGGCGAGCGGGCTCTTATACTGCCCGCAGGCTAGCAGGGGTTCTTGGTGGCGCGGTCCTACGCGGGTCGTTCACTTTCGCCCCGACGACCAAAGGGAGTTTGGGTATGCAACGTCGTTTTCGTCGAAAACTGATGCTCGCGGGGCTTTTGACCAGCGGAGGGTTTCTGTTCGGCGGCCAAGTTACGAGCTGCCTCACCTTCACCGGTCAATCGGTGATGACTTCCGCGGATTTTTGCTTTATCTTTGACTGTCAAAATGGAATTCTTGGTGGCACAGTGCAACCGTGCAGCGAGACTACCAATGTTGCGGGCGACGGCGTGATACCGCCGACATTCTTGGACTGCCCGAACAGGTAACTAGTGCTGTTCGTCGTTTCGGTTGTTGTGGCGCACCGAAATCGGCACGTTTCGATTGGGGATCACAAGATATGTTTCTTAGCAAGCGAGAAGCGAAACGGCGTCGGAAGATCGTGGGCGCCTTGTTGGGTGGCGGCGTCATGTTCGGCGGATTCGTCGAGTCGTGTGATAATCGGCTGATCGAGCTGACTCGATTCTTCGATCCGTGCGGCACGATTCTCGCGAATTGCGCACCGGGTCAATTAGCGGCGCAGAACGCCGATATCGGGGATCCTTGTTACCTCTGCACGCGTCCGGAAGGGTGCATCGAGGACAATCCCTTCCTAAACATTTGCGACTAACCGCGCCGGCGGAAGTCGTCCAAGTACGTTTTTCGTGCCCGGTCGAAACGCTCGACCGGGCATGTTTCATGCTGCCGGACCAACGCGCTGCCGCTGCAAGCGAGACGGTCCAAGTCAGGAGCCCGCACAATGAATGGTTCGTCCAGGGTATATCGACTCGCGGCCATGGGCCTCGTCGGTGGCTGTTTATTTCAGGTGACCGGTTGTATCATGGGGTTTATACCGGTGTTGTTTAGCCTGGGAGAATCGACCATTATCACCGGTTTTCTCAACGCGTGGATCCTACCCTAACGAATCCGCCGGTGGCGCCGTACACCCCAATTCGACCAAAGCAGAGGCCCATTGATTTCGACGTGCCGACCGGGTCGAAACGGCCCCCTTTCCGATCGCAGTGCACTTGTCGTAGAATACTGTTGTGAGCGACGTAACCCGAGAAGAAATCCTCGATCAATTCCTCGATTCATTAGCTTTCGACCTCTATCCGTTTCAGGAAGAGGCACTGCTGGCATGGTTCGAATCGACAGGCGGCGTGCTCGTGTCCGCCCCGACGGGGATGGGCAAAACGCTGATCGCAGAAGCGGCGATCTTCGAGGCGTTGCAATCGGGGCAGTATCTCTACTATACCACGCCGCTTATTGCCCTCACCGATCAGAAATTCCGCGAGTTCCAGAGTCGGGCGGAAGACTGGGGATTTCCCCGGCAGTCCATCGGCCTCATTACCGGCAATCGACGGGTCAATCCAGACGCCCGCGTCCGGGTCGTGGTGGCGGAGATCTTGCTCAATCACCTGATCACCGGCGAGGAAAGCATCGACAAGCTCTCCGGTGTGGTGATGGACGAATTTCACTTCTTCAACGACTACGATCGAGGCATCGTCTGGGAGCTGTCCCTCGCGCTCTTGCCCAAACATGCCAGGCTCTTGCTTCTTTCGGCAACCGTGGGCAACGCCCCGGATTTCATGCGCTGGGCCGCCGAGCAGCATGGACGAAAACTGCGCCTGGTGCAGAGCGATGAGCGGCGCGTGCCGCTGAACTTCGAATGGACGAGCGACAAACTGTTGACCGAACTGCTCCCGACCATGGTGTCGTCCGACGACGCCCTGGCAAAGGCACCCGCGCTGGTCTTCTGTTTCAATCGTGATCTATGCTGGGAAGTCGCGGAGCGCCTGAAGGGCGCCAGTTTGATCGACCCGGCCGTTCGGAGTCAAATTGAAACGCGTATCGGCGAGGAGGACTTCGCACAGGGAATCGGTCCGAAACTCCGGCAGATGTTGATCCGCGGCGTCGGTGTCCACCATGCAGGCGTGCTCCCGAGGTACAAGCAGGTGGTCGAGGATCTGTTCCTCAAGAAACTGATTCCGTTCGTGATTTGCACCGAAACGCTGGCGGCGGGTATCAACCTCCCTGCCCGATCCGTCGT
>JADFIX010000353.1:0-3061 GCA_022566435.1 Planctomycetota bacterium | reverse complement strand
CGTGGTGGCGGGCAATCTGATCGGTTTGGATGTGACCGGCACCGTTGGTCTCGGCAACGGCAGCGAAGGCGTTGTTGTCCAGCAGAACGCAGCCAACAACACGATTGGCGGCACCGCCCCGGGCGCCGCCGCGCACCAAATGTTCGGCCGTGCGGGACGACCGCAATTCGACACGCAGGGCTACGTATTCGCCCTAGCGCACGACGACGATATCAAGATCGAAAAATGGCGGAAGCGCTACGAGCAGATCGACGCGACCTCGAAGGATCCGGGTGTCATGCGCATGCGGAAGGCGATGGAACGAAAGAAGCCGTCGCGTCGCAAGACGGTGCGCTATTGGACCGAGGGTCAGTTCGGGTCGTTGATCAAGTCGAAACCGGCCAGTCTCGCCAGTCGATCGATGATTCCGTACCAAGTTCTTGTTTACTTGCTCACCAAAACGAACTCGCTGGTCGAGACGCGGGAGTTTCTGTCCAAGCGATTCAATTCGCCGGAACACTTGCAGAAATTCCAGGATCAGCTCGAACATATGATCGCCAACCTGCAAGCGTTCGGCTATCTGACCAAGTCTGAAGATGACGATCATGTGACGCTCGACGAGAGTATCCATAATCTGGCCGCGTTCCGGAGCGTGGATCCGATTTATGGTCAGTTTTTGGTCGGGCAGCTCGCCCGCGCGAGCTTTGAAGAAAAGATACAGGCACTCGAATCGGTGTTACCGCTCCCGCCCGCGATGGGAAAGCAGTTGAGGCTCCCATTCGACCTCGAGCCCGGCCCGCTGGAAATGGACGCACTACGGCCGACGCTCTTGACCATGGGCCTCGCCCTCGCGGAACCGGACGGCACTTTGGTCTCCCCCGATCAGGAATGGGAGACGGACTATACGGAAGAGGAGAGACAAAAACCGCCGCTGATGCTTCCCGAGATGCTCAAAATGCTGTTCGACGCAAAACTGGCAACGCCCGAGGACGTCTTCATGCAGCCGAAATGGGTGGTCGGCGGTCTGGCGGAGTTCGACGGCGATTTCTACAAGTTCTCGCGGGCCCGGAATCTGAGCAAGAACGAAGGCCTGATCCTGCGACACCTGCTTCGCCTTGTCATCCTCACCGCTGAATTCTCGGAACAGGCGGAAGGCGACCCCGACTACGCGAAGATCGGCGAACTCGCGGCCAACGTGTGCCAAACGATCGACCCCAGCTATACGGATCACTTCCTTTCGGCCGACAAAGAAGCCAAACAACTGCCGACCGTGGGCTGAACGACGGTCACCGCCCGACGAACGACATCTCGAGTTGAGAGAGGGGCAAGGTGGTAGGACGGCGTCGCCTGAAGAATCGCTTGGAGACGGTGGCGGCATGGCTCGAGCCGTAACGCATTATTCGATAGCGATACTTTTCCCCGACATCTACTCCCATTGTGCGCGTCTTGCGCGTCGGCCGTAGCATAGCTTGGCGAGAACCAGCAGGGCGAGCAGGAGCACGACAAGACCCCATTCGGAGACTGCCGGGATCGCACGCAGGCAGGCCCTCATACAGATTCCGTCGCCCACGCAATCGGCGTCCGTCTCGCAAAGCCTCCCGGAGTCGCAGGTCATGGTGCCGAAGACGCCAGTGTCGACGCCGTTGCACTTGCCGCACGGAGGATCGAGGTCCACGCACAGCTGACCCTCAAACCACTCTTCCAGGGCTCCTGCGCAGTCGCCGGACGGGACATCATCTTCGCAGCCGCCGGTAATACCGTCACAACAGGCCCCGATAAGGGGCTCGACCTCGACGGCCCAATCGACCATCTGTTGCACGTATTGTTCGGAGCCCGGTGAAAAGGAACCGGGGGAAAAGTTTCCGGTGTGGAAGACCACCCGACCTCTACCGTACGCCGCAGCGGCAACGGCGGCGTAATCCGTGTTGGTTTCTTGCACACCCAGAATGTCATACGCAGACGACACGTCCGACGTCCACACTCGGTCAAAGTTCTCACATATGTCTCCCGTGGTCAGGCCGGACATGATCGGGTGGGAGGCACCGAGGGCTGTGATTTGGACTCTGCGTACCGGATCCGGTCCGGAGGTGGACCCATCATAGAACATTGACCATATATTGATATCAAGCCCAGGTGGGAGGATCGCAACGTCACCTTCGTCATTCGGCTGTTCGACGATCAAACCATTCCCTTCGAAGACCCAGGCGCCGATAACGGCATCTTTACCGGCAAGGTCAGACGCTTCCGAGTTGTGCACAAACAGCACGTCAATCCCGGCGAGCGAATTCGGGTCTACTTGACTGGGAGATGTCCAGTGCGTGGTGGTATAACCAAGGGAAGCGAAGCGATTCACAAGTTCCGGGCAGCGGTTACTCCTGTTGCAGAAGATGCCCACGTGGGTTGAGCGTCCTGGCGTGCGAGGACCGAAGCTGTTGCGTGACTCCCCTGAATCGGCCATCCCGTCACCATCGCTGTCCAGGTTCCCCAGCGTGCCGGCGAAGCCGCCCTGGGCGTCGCTGATCTTCTGGTGCGACAGGACTTCCCCGAGTGCCGCTCTCGCCATTGTTGCCAATGCCAGCGGAGCGAGCAAAACCAGTGCGACAGTCCTTACCGTAATCGCCCACTTTGCGATCCTGTTCCGCGTTGCTTGATGTCGAGCCGGCATATTCCGCCCCCCATTGACCAAGATTGCCCTATTGTCCAACCTCAAGCCTCGATCGTATCAAAAGCCGAGTGCGCGGGTCAAGTGAAATCTGCTTTTCTCGCCATTTTTCGTGCCCATCTGACCGCCCTCCGAAAAAGGCGCCGGGACGGGCTTCGTCGGGCGATTTCAGCGATTTGAGGCGGCAGGGATTGATGCTGCACCGGCTGGGTGGCCCGGGTGGCCACCTCGTTCCCCGAGGTGGGTTCGCGATTCTTCTTTCGCGTGTGACACGAACAACTCGACGGACGAAGTATAAAATCGACAACCCACGTCTGAAAGACGTGATTCTATGAAAGAGCGTTCTCCTGCAGAATTCGTTGGACGGCGTATCCGTGTGAGATCGCCAAAACGGAATTCTTTCTACAGGAGAACCCCACG
>JADFIX010000352.1 GCA_022566435.1 Planctomycetota bacterium | reverse complement strand
AGTGGATCAAGGTGCTATGAGGTGCGGGCAGCGCCCGGATGGGCTTGCTTCAGTAATTTCATCTTTCAAACCCCCCACTAGAGATACACATATAAAAAGTGGGGGCCTAGAGCCTCGCGCGCGCGAAGCCCCCCAGAGCCCGTCCAATACGACCGCCTCGCCACCGTGTCGATCAACACTGTGTCGATCAACACCGTGTCGATCAACACTGGGTCGATCAACACTGCGCAGGCGAGCGATCGCATCGGTCAGGTATTCGGACTCTTTTAGCGGTTCGTTGCTGCGCATCACCGTGCTAAAGACCTGCTCGGGACGTTTCACGGGAAGAAACGAGTGTGCTCCCGCCAAAAACCCGTAGAACTCATCGAAGCCGCGAGCCTGCGGATGAAACTGTGGCTGCGTTCCCAAGTGCCACTTGCCGAACATTCCCGTGACATACCCTGCCTTCTTAAGTACGTCGGCGATGGCGATTGCTCTCGGATCGAGACCGCGATGTTCACGATGCGTGACGGCGCCGCCGGATGTGTTGAATTCAAAACCGAAACGCTGTTGGTAGCGGCCAGTCATCAACCCGGCGCGCGAGGGACTGCATGACGCGGCTGTAACATAGGCGTTGGTAAACTTCACCCCCTGTTTGCCGATCGCGTCAATGTTGGGAGTGGGAATGTCGGCCGACCCGTAGATACCTGTGTCCGCGTAGCCGAGATCGTCGGCAAAGATCAGAACAATGTTTGGCGGTCGCTTCTCCCGCCCCGTCACCACCGGCACGCGACTGAGCACCGCCCGCTTCTCGGGAACCACATCCGGGTTTGCGGGAAAGACGGCGCGTGGGCCCGTCGCGGATCGTTGGATTGCTTGCCGACTCTGGGATCGGATTGTGGCTCGCTCTTGCCCCGCGACATTTTGGGCGAGCGCAAGAGAGAAAAGGAGAAATATGCGGTAGTCCATCTTTGCTTCCTATTTCGGGGCTTTCTCCATGTGGGGATAACGGTAGTCAGCGCTGTCGTTGGTCGAGACCTTTTGAGTCGAACCGTCTGACAACTTGTAGAGAAAGAGCTTCCCGCCAGCGTGGTAAACAATCGCAGACTCGTCTTGGGACCAACGCGGGTAAGCAAACCAGATTGGATTCCCGCCCTCATTCGCAAACGGTTTTGCGTTTGTGATGGAGCGTTGCTTGGCATCGAAATCCGCGACGTACAGGACTCGCCCTGGAACCCGTCGCTTGAATCCCAGCTGAAACTCGAAACAAACTTTGGTTTCGCCCGGTGAGATGCTGACTCGATCGAGAACACCTCGCTTTGCCAGGTCGCACTCGATGCGTTCATACTGCGGCGTTCCGTTGGCGTTCGGCGTCATCAGATAGTACCCCATGCGGCGCCCCGAGGGATTCGAACGCACCAGGATTCGGCCATCGGTCAGGCAAGTGTAGGCCCAGGTGTGATGTCCTTTGTCCGTGAGAGCGACTTCCTCGCCGGGCATCGCACCAATCTTGCTCGCCATGACGACGTAACCACCGGTCTTCGGATTCTTCCGATTCCAAATAGGCGTGTTTGACCCGTCGCGTGTCCAGGTCTGATTGAAATCAGTGTGAGTGCCATCGGTCAGTTGGTGTAGGCCGGATCCGTCCACGTTGATGATGTGGATTGCAGTCTTCCATTTCGATACGTCGGGATCGTTCTTTAATCTCCGAAAAAACACCAGCTTGTCGCCTGTCTTCGACCAGGACGGCTTGAAGTCGTGGTGTCCGCTAGTGAGCGGCTTTCCCTCGAACTGACCATACGTGTTGACGTGGATTTCACCGTTCTTGTAATAGGATCCCCGGTAGCTTGTGCTTTTCACAACAGCTTGCCCGCTCTCATCCGCCGAACCGGCGCTACTGATGGCGAGCAAGGCGGTCGTCATGCAGACTATCAAGGCATTCATGTTCTTCATCGCTTGCCCTCCGTATCTTTGTGCTTGGAGTTGCCTCCATCGGCGTCATGCTGTGGCGCATGTCGGACAGGCGGTATCAGCTCGACTTCGGTGACCTCCAGTCCGGATGGACCGCCGGTGTGCGTGAAGGCCCAGACAGCGTTGAGCACCAGCCCCTCAGGTTTGCCAGCTAGTTTGTCTTTCCGATCCCGTACGCACGGATCGAGGGTGAAATCTCCAAGTCGGTAAACCGCCTCAAAATGACCTTCGCTGTCCAACTCTGAAATGGGTTGCCGATCGCCGAGGTCACCGCGGAACTTGCCAGCGAATTCGCCATTGACGTGCCGCACTCCAATACCGAAATGGACTCTGGCCCGCTTATTGAGTCGGCCGCGAACAACGAACTGTGAATCGGGCTGGACGACGACCGGCGAACTGTCAGAACGGGAAACGGGAATGCTTAACAGGTAGAGCGTGACCTTGGGGTACTTTGACGGCACGAATGGGGTTGCCTTTTGAGAACCACTCTGCTGCGCGGTTGCGGGCAACCACTTTCCATAACCTCCAGGGCCGCGATGCAAGCGGCTCTTCCAATGATGCACCGAGTCCGGCACAAGTTCTGGTGTCAGGTCGCGATCGTCTTCCACGACAACCTGATGCTTTGCCGGGACATCCACCTCGCTGCCATCACTGAGTCTCCTGACACGAACTTTGCCCTCGCTTACATTCAACACAGTCGAAGTAAGATTCGCTTCGACGCCGAACTGCGTTCCCAAAACTTTCAGCAGCGCGGAACGCGTGTGGATCAGCATTGGTTTGCCTTCAGGTTGTGGGACAACGTTCGCGGAGAAGATGCCCTCTCTGAGCCTCAGCTCCTTCTGGCCGGCATCGGCAAACGTGAGCATGGTAGTGCCGGAAATCATGACGGTCGAACCGTCGTTGAATTCCAGCTCGAACCAGGAGTCGGGAGCCATCCCTTCGATCGTGCCGCCGGGCAGCTTCGTTCCGACCGTGACGTCTCGCACGATGCGCCCACGGTCGCCCGTCCAAATCAGCGTTCCGCTTAACCCGGTGATTTTTGCGATAGGAGGCTCAGCCATCGGGCGCTGATTGACCTTCGTAATCTCTGCGATGCGGCGGTTGGCGCTGGATTGCTGGTACAACAGACCGACCGAGAGCGTGACGATCACCACTGCCGACACGGCCAGCAGCAGCCGCGGTAACGTGATTCTTGGAGGGCGTTCGTGTTTCGTCGCTGTTCGCTCTGCGAACATGGCGTCCGCACACTCCTCGACGTCTTTCTCGCGCAACACCTCGGCAAACCGTGTGTCCCACTGCGCGTGCTCGACAAACTCTCTCCGCGCCGTGGGATCGCTGTCGAGCAATTCCGCGAGTCGCTCTGTTTCCGATTCGTCCAGCTCGCCGCGAAGCTGGCGGTCCATCAGTTCTTCTAGGTCGTGTTTTTCGTTCATTGAGCCGCCCTCAGGCTGGTTTCTACGCAGTAGCGCACTTGTTTTTTGAGCCGAAAGAGCGCCTTGCGCACGGCTTCGATGGTCATTCCGACACGCTCACCGATTTGCTGGTAACTCAGTTCATCTACGAACCTCGCCTTCAGCACACCTTGTCCTTGCTCCGGCACGCCGCGAAGACAATGATCTAAAGCCTCTCGCCAAGGCTCCTCATCATCGCGGCGCCGCGCCGTCTGGAATTCGTCAAACGCCGCGTCGATGGCGTCGTCCAGCAGCCGCTCGGCCAAAGTTCGCTCCCGCTGGCGCTTCTGTTTCATCCGCAACACTTCGAGGCGCACGATCGAGCGGCACCAGGCCGGCATCGAGGTGCCTTCCTGAAACTGGTCGAACTTTTTCACCACAACGAGCATGGCCTCCTGCACGGCGTCTTCCGCGGCGGCGTAGTCGCCAAGCAACGAGCGCGCATACGCGATCAGTTCGGAGCGGTACTGCAGCGCCGCTTTCAACACGTGATCTCGCTTGGCGTCTGAATTATTCATCTATATAGAGAACCAGCGGCTTCCTCGCATCGTGGACATCTTTTTGGGAAGGGTCTCGCTGACTCTCTCGTGTTCAAGGAGTTTCGCCAGCCATACGAGCACGACTCGCAATCGAGGGGGCGCTTGCCGATCGCATTCACTCATTCGCTGGCGATTTGTGGTGGTGTGTTTATTCATGGCGCAATGCTTGAACCGGGTCCATGTAGGCGGCGCGTCGAGCCGGGTACACTCCAAAGATGAGCCCCACGCTGAGAGAGACGAACAACGATAGCGCCACGGACCAGGGGGCGATCTGCGGTTCGATGGTGTAAACGACTGGCGGCAGGAGGTCGGGCGACACCATCGTGACCGCGGCGCGCAGTCCTCGAAACAGCGGGCCGACCGCCAGCCCGAACAAGACTCCCAGCAAGCCGCCGCTGGCCGTCAGCACAACGGTCTCGGCCAGAAACTGCTGAATAATGTCCGCGCGCTTTGCGCCCAGCGCCCGGCGAATGCCGATTTCTCGGGTCCGCTCGGTCACCGTGGCGAGCATGATGTTCATGATGCCGATGCCGCCGACAAACAGAGAAATGCCGGCGATCACCACCAGCAGCACGTTGAACATGGCTCGCGTTCGCGCCGCCTGGCGGAGGAGCTCTTTGGGGACAACGACCGCGTAGTCTTCCTTGTCGTGATACTTCTTCAGCAGCGTCTCGATGATCGCCGCCGTCTCGTCGACATCGTCGATGTCATAGACTTCGACGGTGATCTGGCTGAGTTCGACGTGCTCTCCCTGAAATTCACCGCCGACGCGTTTCATCACGAGATCGCCGATTCGGCGGCGGAGCGTCTTCAGCGGAATGTACGCATCCAGGTTGTAGTCTCTGGAATCGAGGCTGCCTCCTATCGCGGCCGAAGCCATGCGCGACTTCGTTTGTCCGATCACCTTATAGAATTCGCTGCCCACCCAAATGGTTCTGTCGATCGGGTTCTCAAAGGAAAAGAGCCGCTTCGCTGTGTCGTCGGCCAGCACCACGACCTTCTTACCGCGGTCGCGCGGCGTGAGCCATCGCCCACGCGCCATTTCAAGATGGTTGAGTTCAAAGTAATCCTCCATACAGCCTACGAGTTTGGCGTCGGCCGTGCGGTTTCCCAGTCGCAGTTCGAAGCGAAGCTCGCGCATTTGAACGGCGCGGCGGATATTTGGAATGTTCTCGACGATCCGTGTGTGGTCTTTCCGCAGCAGGCCATATGTCTTGATGCGGCTGTTGGCGTCTTGCCCCTCGCGGGCGGCGTTGGGCTCCTTAGTCCGCACGATGATGTTTGTTGCGCCGAGCTCCAGTATCTGTTGCTGCGCTTGTTGGCTAACCCCTTCGCCCACCGCCACCAACCAGATCACGGTTGTCGTGCCGATGAAGATGCCCAACGCCGCCAACCCTGACCGCAACTTCTGCAGCAGCAGGCTTCTCAGGCCTAGTTGGACGGTTTGAAGGAAGGAGGC
>JADFIX010000351.1 GCA_022566435.1 Planctomycetota bacterium | reverse complement strand
ACTACAACGGGATTCGAGATTCGGACTACGCCTGACGATAGCGCCACTGCCGATTCACACCCCGTTTCACCCCGAAAATTGCCTCGAATTTTTCCAAACTGCGCAACCCGGGTTAGCGTCGTCAGTGTCTCGGCATGCTCGAGTCCCAGCCGCTGAAGACGAATGTCTTTGGCATGCTCGAGTTGTTCGGATGCCGC
Organism: Planctomycetota bacterium; assembly: GCA_022566435.1. GTDB lineage: Bacteria > Planctomycetota > Phycisphaerae > UBA1845 > UBA1845 > JADFIX01. The sequence goes on along the minus strand of JADFIX010000351.1, from coordinate 5,202 downwards.
ATCAAATACACCGAGACCGAAATACGTGCGTCCAATGGTTTGCCGAAGACGGGCCTCAACCAGCGGTTGATCGGAAAACTCCTCGCCGATGGATCCGGCGGAAGCGTCCAAGATCTGACGAACGGTGACGTCCCGCCCCTGTTCACTCGGGTCCACGGAACTGAGCGTCTTAGAGAGAAAACTCGTCACTGCTTCCGATTGCGCTTCCGCGTCCAGCGCACGATCGCGTTCGCGACTGGCCGAAACAAACCCGTATGACGCGAGTCCGAGTCCGAGCACCAGCGCCACGGCAATACTGCACAGGGCGGCCACAAGCCCTTTGTTCCGTTTGGCGAACTTGCGCAGTAAGTACGTCGTCGTCGCCGGTCGCGCAATAATCGGTTCATCGCCCAAGAACCGTCGAACGTCCGCCGCCAACTCAGCGGCCGACGAGTAACGGCGTTCCTTATCTTTCTCCAGCGCTTTGGTTGCGATGGTGGCGATGTCGCCGCGCAACGTGGAATTGAGCGTGCTGACGGGTTGCGGATCATCCTCCCGAATCATCCGCGTCGCCTCTGGAACGGAACAGTTACGCACATCATGCGGAAGGCGACCTGTGAGCAGCTCATATAGAATGACACCCAGCGCGTAAACATCCGATCGGGTATCGAGCAGCCGTGAATCGCCCAGGACTTGTTCGGGGCTCATGTAGGCGAGCGTTCCGATGAGTTGCCCCACATCCGTCTGCATGGAAACCATGGTCATGTCTGCATCGGTCAGGCGGGCGATTCCAAAATCGAGGGTTTTCGGTTCACCCTGATGCGTCACCAGGATGTTGCCGGGCTTCAGATCGCGGTGAATAATGCCCTTTTGGTGGGCGTGTTGCACGGCGTCGCAAATCTTGGCGAACAGTGTGAGACGGTCGCGTGTGTTCAGATCTTGCTGCCGGGTGTGGTCGGTTAGGGTTACGCCATCGATCAACTCCATGGCCAGGAACGACTGTTCGATCACAAGACCGCTAGCCATCGTAACTTTCGCGGTCCCCGCCTCGTATATCTGTGCGATACCGGGATGCTGCAAGTGGCCCAACACATCCGCTTCACGTTCGAACCGGCGCATCACCTCGCGCGAGGTCACGCCGGGACGCACGATTTTCAGTGCGACCTTTCGACGAGGCTTCTCCTGAATGGCTTCAAAAACGCTGCCCATTCCGCCTTCGCCGATTTTTCGAACGATGGTATACGGACCGATCTTTCTTGGCGTGTCTTCTACGTGGTCGCCTTCGCCCACGGATTCCGCGATCAGTTCCATACCGATGCCTAGTTTGGAATCGCCGAAACTGTCGTCGTCGTTCTCTTCACGGTGATAGCGTAGGAGGGCCTCGACCTCCGCCCGCACTGCGTCATCATCACCGCATGCGTCCGCCAACCGCGCGGAGCGTTCGGTCGCCGGAAGCTCGCAGACGGAGTGAAACAGATCTCGAACGCGGTGGTACCTTTCCTGGTTCACCGTTCCTTGCCTTCATCCAATTCTTGTCGGAGCCACGCCTTGGCCATCTGCCAATCCAATTTCACGGTGCGTACCGATACGGCCAGGACCTCCGCCGTTTCGGCGACGCTCAACCCCGCGAGGAACCGCAACTCCACAATCCTGCCCTGACGTTCATCCAGTTGCGCAAGTTTCGTGAGCGCGTCGTCCAGCGCGATCAGATCGATGTTCCCCATGGACGATCCGGCCTCCGGATCACCGAGTGTGACCTTGGCAAGGTCACCGCCGCGCTTGGCGGCCCCGCGTCGGCGAGCGTGGTCAGCGAGCAATTGTCGCATGGCCATGGCGGCCACGTCGAAAAAGTGCTTGCGGCTCTGCCATTCGGTGTTCGCCCCACTCACAAGACGCAGGAAGGCTTCGTGCACAAGGGCTGTCGGTTGAAGCGTGTGATCGGAACGCTGCCTTCGAAAGTAGCTTCCGGCCAGTGCCCGCAACTCGTCATAGATCAGCGGCAAGACCCGATTGATCGCGGAGCGATCACCGGACTGCAAATCGGACAGCGCCCTCGTGACATCTTTGTGCTCCGGCTCGGACATTCAGCTCCAGCCTCCAAGAGTTGTTTCGCCTCCATTCTATCCACATTTTCTTCGGCATGCGACCACAGAGTACGGATCTCCGCGAATATCGTCGTACGCTCGCGATCAGGCTCGTTTGCGGCCTTTCTAATTCAATTTCTGAAAGAATTCGCTGCCCCTGGGACGCCCGTTTCGCGTGATCTGTATCGATCGTGCAGTGCGTGCATAGTGGGGGGGCAAACAAGACGGCCGTGCTGGAGGGTGACAAGGTCGGGTTTGCCCCTCCACAGCCCATGCGCCCACTCCTCCAGGCCCGAATCCATCTTGATTATCCACGCCATGCTCGATGTTCGGCGATCAGTCGTCCCGGCCAATCGTCACCAGAACCCACTCGAAAAACTTCAAAACTCCTTGCCCCTGCTGATGTCGCTTTGCGTGATCTGGGGTGAAGGCGGACCACTTCCGCAGAGGTATTTTGATTGCAGAAAAGCGCTTTTTGAAATCGAAAGGAATAGAACGATGAAGACGAAAAAGACAATCAAGAGTCGTGCAAGTTTGGCGCGTACGCGTTGTGGACGGGCCTACGGAATGGGGCAACGCCAAGTCGCCATGGGAATCGTAGTCGCAGGTGTCCTGTGGGGCTATGTGCCGACGGTACGCGCCGAAGCCGTCTTCTGGTGTGCGGACAGCGCGCGTACGGCCCCCTTCTGTAATCCCAACCCCGTGTTTCCCTTTACGATCGGCATACCAGGCCTCGTGGATATCCTGCAGGTTGAAAACGGACCGCCCGGCAACTTTGTTGAAAGGCTTGGCGCCGGCACCGCTCACTTTACCGGCAAGGTCCATAAGTGGGATGACACCGACATTGAGTTTGTGTTTGACATGACCTTCTCCGGTCGATTGGACTCCGGCGACGAAGGGTATCCGCCGCCCGGTAGCCCGGTGGTCCTACTGGAACCCATTTTTTGCCCCTTCGACACGTCGACCTGGCACTACTACACCGCCCTCACCGGAACGTTGACCGGCCGGCCCGGTTCCATCTACGACGGCGCCGTTTATTCGGTAACACTTGGACCAAACGCCGCACAGGTCGGTGACGGCGCTAACAACCACGCCACAGGTAATGGGCTATGGGCACCGATTATTGTTGAAGCGATCGGTGAGCTCCCCGATCCCAGCCTCCCGACCGGCCCGTTGGAGGGGCTAATCAACCTTAGGCTTATAGAGGGTTGCCCTCCGCCTCCGGTCGTCGACGTAACCGGCACCTGGACGGGCAGCATCGAGTGCGCGGGCTATGACTTCGATTTCGATGCCGTACCGCAAGAGCAATTCTCGACCAACGTCGTGCTCAAGCTCGGGAATCAGAGCGATTTTTCGCAGTACGGCGCCGAACTCACCGAGAATGCCACCGTCGAGACTTTCTGCGGACAAATCACGCACAATCTCGGAAGCGAAAGCAGGGGGCAGGGTGGGCTGACCAGCTCGACCGGAACCGTTCCACCAGTCTTCTTGAAAGTTGCGGACGTGGATCGCGATGCCTCTCCGGATCCTACCGGCCAGTTAAGAGCGCGTCAGATCCATGTCACACCGCAAGGCTCCATGCTTTGCAAGTGGAGCCTCACGCTAACCGACACGGCCGATCCGCAGATTGCGGACAGTTGCACGCCGTAATGACGAATCAACGGCGGGTTCGTGAAACAAATGAAAAACGCCCAGAAATCGGAAACAGAAAAATGAAAACGACAAAAAATAATCTGAACGTTGGAGCCATGATGACGATCGTCGGTGTACTGGCATACGGCGCCGGGGCTCTGGCCGTACCGCCCGCCAACGATGAGTGTGACGCGGCGGAAACCGTCTCGAATGGTGTTTCGGGAATCGCCGTCAACTGCGAGGCGTCGACCGATATCGATGATCCGATACCGAGTTGCACGTTCGGCACAAACTACGGCTCAGTCTTTTTCGAGTTCGTGGCCACACAGACATCGGCACGGATTCGCACGGATTTGAATTCCGTCGCCGGGGACTCCGAATTTGCGGTATTCGCCGTGGAGGAGTTTACGCCGTGCGATAAGTCGCTGTGGAGCGAAGTTGCCTGTGTCGAGGACGGGGACTTCGAGTTCAACGGCGATACCTGCGTCGAGGGGCTTATACCGGGCGATACGTACAAGATCATGTTGGTCTCGTTCAGCTCGGCCTCTTGTGGTGAGTATACCGTTGACATCGTGTCGCCGTGTTCCGGTGCTCCGGTTGATAATTGTCCGAATGATCCGAACAAGACCGAACCCGGGCAGTGCGGCTGCGGGAACCCGGATACCGATTCGGATAGCGACGGTGTGGCCGACTGCATCGACGACTGCCCGAACGATCCGAGCAAGACCGAGTCGGGTCAGTGCGGCTGCGATTTGCCGGAAACCGACTCGGACGACGACGGCACGGCCGACTGCAACTCGGGCGTCGACGACCCGGCCAACGACGGGGTCGATGCGGACGGTGACGGATTCTGCGACGTGGGTGACACGGACGACGACAACGATGGTGTCGTGGACGGTCAGGACACCCATCCCTTCGACCGGTTCCTCTGTCGTGACTTGGACGCCGACGGCTGCGACGATTGCGCCTCGGGCCTCGACGACCCGGCTAACGACGGCCCGGACCACGATGCCGATGGGCTGTGCGACGGCGGCGATCCCGATGACGACAATGACGGTTTGACGGACGTCGATGAAGCGACCGTGGGCACCGATCCGCTGACTCCGGATACGGACGGAGATGGGTTGCTCGACGGCACTGAAATTGACATAGCCCAGGGAAGCGGCTGCCCGGATCCGCTGGTGCAAGACTCGGACGGTGACACGCTTACTGATGGAGACGAGGTCTCCGGCGGCACCAATCCTTGCAATCCGGACACCGATGGCGACGGGCTACGCGACGACATCGACCCGCAACCCACGATTCCCGACGCGGACACAGGGACAATCGAGGAGGCGGCGCGCCGCCTGGCCGACGACATCTTGTTGTTGGATCTCCCTTTGTTCAACGGCCCCAACAACAACGCCAACAAAGGCCGGCGAAACGCTCTGAGCAACAGGGCGGCGGAGGCCGCCAACATCGTCGCAGTCGGCGACATCCAGAGCGCCATCGACGAGCTGACGAGCCT
>JADFIX010000350.1:542-5415 GCA_022566435.1 Planctomycetota bacterium | reverse complement strand
CCGGCGTGCGGTGCAGCCGACGGCTGCTGCGGAACAAGTTGCACGCCCGCAACCGATCCCGACTGCGCATGCGGCGGCAAGAACGCGTTGTGTACGTCGGGCGCCGACTGCTGCTCGGGCAACTGCAAGCCCAACGGCAAATGTCGATAGCGTCAGCGTCGATCAAGGGTGGCGCGGGAACCGCGCCACACGTGTGGTCAAGCTTCGCCTCTGAGGTTTGTGTGCGATCGTTTGTGGTTTGTGTTCGATCGTTGTTCGCCCCAAAGGGGCAGCAACATGTCAGCCCAGGGCATCGCCCTGGGTCTGCGACGCGCAATACCAATAAGCCCTGTGGGGGCGTAACAAACAATCAATCCCAAACGTACCGTTCATCAAATTCAAGACGATGGCGACTCAAGAACATCCGAAACTCCTCCTGGAATGTCATCGTCCGATGATGCTCTTTCTGTTGCTCGATGTACCGCCGCACATGTTCTACCTGCGACTCGCTCACGGAAAACGCCCCGTATCCGTTTTGCCGACAGAACGAAGCAAACGCCGCCCCTTGGGTCTTGATCCATTTTGATGACCCTTTCTTCACCTCCTCGACCACCTTGCACAGCGCGTTGTTCTTGGACAACACAAACAACGCATGGATATGATCGCAAGCGCCGCCGATTACGATCGCCGGGCTGTTGCATTCCTGCAGGATGCCGGCCTGATACGCATAGAGCTTGGAACAAATCGCCGGGGTGAGAGAGGTATCTCTGTTCTTCGTGCTGTAAATGAGGTGAACGAGATTCATCGACAATGACTGTGGCATGCCCGGTCCTTGGGTGTGGCGCCCTTTCAGGGCTCCTACGTTATTGTGTTCCGGGACCCAGGGCGATGCCCTGGGCTGCCATGTCGCTGCCCCTTTGGGGCGCACAACGAACGCACACGAGCAACAGGGGCGACCTTCGAACGCACACGAGCAACTCGCGCGAAGCAAGAACACACACGAGGCGTAGATCGTACGCGTGGCGTAGATCGATCGCAAGCGACTTGTGTAGAACAACGAGTGCGTACGGTCTGGTTTATGTCCTGCCGCCCCTCCGAGGCCGAGATGCCGACTGATTGCGCGCGCTCTTACCTGCAATCTCACACGTCCTCAGAGTCGGTCTTCATTAGCTCCCGACAGATCGAGTTGATGACCTCGTTGCACTTGGCTTTTCTAAGTCCATCCAGCGGCTTGCCTAGGTCGTGGGCACCTTGGATATCCTTCAGCGGCGTCTCATCCCACGCGCAGGCGCTTAACACCGCAATGATAAGGCGCGCACGCCCCTCCTCACGGGCCCGGAGAAGGTAGGGCAACTCGTTTTTCATAATGAATTCGGAGGCCAAGAATTCGGGGCTCACCAACAACAGGCCGGATCGGCACATGCGTAGCGCAGGGTCGATTTCGTCACGCCAGTTCTGGCTGGCACTGATATCTTGGTCCGACCAGGTCTTGATCCGTCCATCGCGCACTAACGGGCTGAGCATGGTATTGAAGCGGTCCAGCCACTTGGCGTCTTTGTGGGCATAGCTGATGAAGACGTCGAGGCCGGCGGGGTGGCGGATGCCTTCCAGCAATTCAGCGACCTTGATTTCTATCAGATCGGCGCCGACTTCCACATGATCGATCGCCAGGCCGCGCTTCTCGAACAGCAGCAACCGTTGGTAGGAGACCATCTCGTCCGCGTGTTCGGGTAGCGGAACCTGTTCCTCGAAACTCAACCGCGCGATGGTGGCATGGATTCCGTCGAACTGATCGCGGATCGATTGCAAGAAGCGGCGGCGAGCGCGAACCTTGCCGCGGACATGGATGTCGATGTGCGCGTCCTCGAGGTCGGCCTGCACGCGGGCCTGTACCTCGCCGTCCAGAGACTCCAGCACCACGCCCTTACGCCAATAGATGTCCTCGTGTACTCGATGGTGCATTCGCACGATGAACCGCGAAATCACGCTCACGGGCAGCACTTCGTAGTCGTAGCGGAAGGCCAACGCGTCGTCCCAGTCGGCGTCGAGGTTCTCCGGTTGCTCCAACGGCAACAGCCCGGGCAAGAGGAACCTCTTATTGGTCTGGCCCTCGAAGTCGAACAGCAGTTCGAATTTCCGCATCATCTCGATCACGAACATCTGACGATCGCGCGGGTAATCGAAATCCTTTTCGGTTTTCTTTGTCTTGGCACTCCGTGAACGGGCCTTCGTTTTCCGCTTCGAGGTCTTCGACGCACGCTTCTTGGCGGCGGCTTTGAGCAACCCGCCCAGCTTGTCGAATGTCAGCACGCCATGGGATTTTGCCATTTGTGGGCTGGTCAGAATGCGGTAGACGGCGGTCGTGACCCACAACGGGTTAAGGATATTCAGATCGCGAAGAATCGGGTGGTCGTGGAAGTGCAGCACGATACCCAGGTCGTGCAGGAATCCGATCAGTTGCCTTTGTTCACCCTCGTCGGTAATGCCGTTCTCTTCGCACAGTTCGGTGTAGTCGGTGTAAGGGATGAAATTGGCCGACAGGTCTTCCAGTTGCTGCTTGACGTTGAACCAAGTCTCGGGAAACATCGTGTCCACGTGGTCCAGGTTGGCGATTTCGTCGTGGATGCCGCGGGCCAGCTCCGTCAGCCCCCTGTTCTTTGAACAGGAAACCGCTTTCACGTAGCGGCGGATTTGCGGGTATTTAGTTTGCAGCCCCTTCCAGTCGAGATCCATCGTCTGCTGGTCGCACTTGTTGCACACGACAATGACCGGCGAGTCTTCGCCGAAGCTTTCGATCAGCTTCAGCCAATATTCGATGCGGCTCTGACGTTCGTTCTGCCGCGAGTCGAGCACCAGCAGGTAGAGGCTGCGTTTGGTGAGGAAGAACTGGTGCGTGGCGTGCATGATCTCCTGCCCGCCGAAGTCCCACACGTTGAGCCGCACATTGCGTTTCTCTTTCTTGCCGCTCTTCTTGATCGGCAAGTCCCAGCGATGCGTGACGATGCCGTGCGTTTGATCTTCCTTGGGATTGAATTTCCCCTTCTTGAGCAGCCGCTTGATCAGCGACGTCTTGCCCACCGCCGCCTCGCCGACCACCAGGACCTTGGCTTCGTTCAGCGGCCGCGCCGGCTGTGTGCGCGTCCAGAAGTAGTAGTCTAGAATCTCACGCGGTGAGTTCTTTTTCTTCACGATTTCCGGCGGCAGGTTGAGGTGCGGGCAGTTCGAGACATCTAAGATTCGAAGGTTTGTGAGATTCCGCATCTCCACAGGCAAGTCAACCAGTGGATTCCCGGAAGGCCCGTGGCCGAGATACAATCTACCGAGACGTTTGAGTTTGCCAATCGATTCTGGCAGCCGTTCGATTTGGTTTCCTTCGATGGTCAGCTAATCTAGGTTGGACAACTCTTCTATTTGCCGGGGAAGCATCTTCAGATGATTGTTCGCGACCCAGAGATATTTAAGCTTGGTCAATTGCCCGATCTGTTTGGGAATCGTGCTCAGTTCATTATGGAGGAGGTTCAATCGTCGAAGGTTAGTCAACTCGCCGATTTGCTCGGGCAACGTTGCAAGTTGATTGTTACTGAGATCGAGATGTTGCAGGTGAATCAGCTGGCCGATTTGCTTGGGAAGCTGAGTGATTCCCTCGCCTCTCAATTCGAGGTTTTTAGCCCCCTCGCGGGCGGCTTTCTCGATGATTTTGATCAGCTCTTTCTGATCCATACCCTGTCTCACTGTTTTCGGGTTCACCGTGCCGTCCCAGGAACTCAGCCGTCGACCGATCGGCGACTGCCGCTCGGTGCCCGATCGCTCGCGCCACGGGGAGAACCGAATAATGATTGTACCGGCAATAGATAACTGTGGAAGCGTGCTGCTGCTTTCCCGGTGAAACGCACGACAACTGCAACGAAACGGCGTTTGAATCATAACATCTTGGGGCGGCGTGGGGGCATAGGGGGTCGCAAGAAGGGACATGAATGTTTCCGGGAGATCATGGCGGCGCCAGACTTTGCAGGACTTGGCCATGCGACCCATGCGGATTTGGCCGATCGTGTGCCATGCCGAAACCGAAATCGACGGCATGTCATCATTCGCACCGAACGACATGGCGGCGCTTCGCTTGGCCATGGCACCCGCGCAGCACGACGTGGAAACCCGTCGCTACCTCATCCGCGTCAGTACGGCCCGGAAGTCGTCGGCCGAGATGATCAGTTCCTTGCCGAGGATGCTGAATTGGGCGTTGATGAGAAAACCGGGTTTGTTGACCACCAAGGTGTCACCGACGACGCGATAGCGTTCATCTTTTACCTCGACATTGCCGTCGAGTTTGGTCGTTGTGGTAATGACCCGACCGTACGGACGGAACTCGACAATCTTCGATACATACGGCGGGACCCGCGTCTTGGGTGCGATATCCTCCACCAGCCATCGCGTACCGCCGAGCGCACCGACCTCCTTGTGGGTGTAGTAGAAACTCGCGCCCTGGCCGTTTCCGCGGTGTGCCTCGCGCTCTTCAGTCATCTCCTGGGCATGTTTCTTGTCGGCCTCATTTCCGATGATGTATCCAATGCCCGTACCGACGGCGGCGCCGATGAGCGTTCCTGCGGTATCACCCCCAATGGCCTGTCCCGCCAGCGCGCCGATGCCGCCTCCGATCAGCGCACCTGTCCGGCCCTTCGTGGCGCAGCCGCCGATCGTTGCCACCATGATGCCTGCTATACCGAGAATGGTCTGTAACCGTGGTTGCCTCATGAACACATCTCCGTCATTTGATTCGTTATTCTCCGCTCGAACGGCGGTAGGGTACCACGGGTCAAGACGGCACGTCAACGGATGGCTACAAGCATGGTGAACGCGCGCACATCGGGGCGCGCAGAAAACGGGGTCGGCCTGTCTT
>JADFIX010000350.1:0-532 GCA_022566435.1 Planctomycetota bacterium | reverse complement strand
CAAAATCGTTACACGTCGACGAGGAGCCGGTCGAAGTCGCCGGCATGGCATCATTGGTGGCGAACATGGCGGCGCTTCGCTTCCCGATCTGCATCGGGATGGCACGCAAACAGCATCGCACCCAAATCGCATGTTAACTTGTCGGATGAGCCTTGATGGCGGCGGCGATTTCTCGACTGAGCTCGGCGATGGTTTGACTCAAGGCGGCGGCGAGTGCTTCGTAGCCCGCGGCGCTGGTGGGCACGTTGATTGTTGACTTGGTCATCGCGGTGACCACGGTTCCGTCTATTCCCGTGATCGACCAGCGGGCCACCAGGGACGCGTTTCCCCCAAGCGTGCCGTCGAATCTGGTCACGCTCAGCAAGATTTGAAAGTCCGGCGGCGTCGGATTCTCGCGGCCATGAAGTGTGATTTGTTCCGTGGCGAGCAGGATGCAAAGGTTGTCCACCAGGACGCGTGAAAAACTGCGCTCCAACGGCTCGGCCCAGCGATTGAACTCGGCCAGCTCCAATCGATTTGGACTCACCCGGGT
>JADFIX010000349.1:4707-5425 GCA_022566435.1 Planctomycetota bacterium | reverse complement strand
CCAGAAAGTAGCCGGGGCCAAGTCCCGGCGCGCCGGGACGCCGCCCCCATAGGATCGACCCGCCAACCACCCCGACCCTGAAAGGGTCGTACAGTCCGTTCGGGTTACTTGCTACTGGGCGCTTGTGCGACCCCTACAGGGTCGAATGGAAGGGGTGTTGCGGTTACCGTGGGCGGCGTCCGCCTTATAGGCGGCTTTACCCACGGCTACTGTCTGTCAGCCCTTGTATCTTCCATTCGGAGGCATTAACCCCGAAGATGGTATGGCTTCACTCCGGCGTGTCGGGCGGCGGAGTGAGCGGAGCGAACGGAGCCGTCCGACACGCCGGATCGCGAGATCGATCAGCCCTCGGCATTTCGATGCCGCCCTGAAGCATGATCCCGGTCAGGCTTTCAGGCTGGATCTATGTACGACGCTAACGCAGACCAAACCGTCACGCACCCGTAAAAGATCGTGACCAACCGCCACGGTTGACGCCAAAAACGCCGCTGACTACCGTGACGCCACGGAAAGAACGCCACGAGCCGATCGCAAGCGCGACGGCCAATAAACAGTATTGTTTACGTTTTGCATGGAGGATCGCACCATTGTCCGCCACCCTGGATCAAGACCTGCTCACTCGTGCCGAAGAGGGCATTCAGAACTATCTCGATCACGAACGTGACGAGGGTCGCATCGCCGGTAATTACTACGACGCCGCCGTGGCTAACACCATGCC
>JADFIX010000349.1:0-4697 GCA_022566435.1 Planctomycetota bacterium | reverse complement strand
CCGAATCTTCGCAAATGGTTGCTGGCCGACGAGCTCGACACCATTTCCCCAAACCTCCGCGAGGGCTTGTTTTCGGCCATTCGCGAGGGAAAGTGGGTACAGTTGACCAACGCCTTTGCCCGCGACGTGGCCTTCGGCACGGGGGGAATTCGAGAAAAGATGGGTTCAGAGCGGGATGTGGTACTCCGGCTAAAGGAGGAGGGAATCCATGCCCCGATCATCAAGGGACCCAACACGATCAGCGATGTGATCTACCTACTCACGTCGGCCGGTACGGCGAAGTTCGGCATCGAGCGAACGCCGCCGCTGAGCAAGGTCGTGGTGGGCTACGACAGTCGTGTGCGCGGCGCCGACTTCGCCCGTCTCATCGCCAGTCTGTTCCTGGCGTACGACTACCGGGTCTATCTTTTCGACGAAGCGTGTCTTTACCCCAGCGTGACGTACGCCGTGCCTACGCTGAAAGCCGACATCGGCGTGTTCATCAGCGCCAGCCACAACGACTTCCGCTACAACGGCTTCAAGCTGTCGTGTTGGAACGGTTCGCAATTCGACCCCGCCGAGCGGGCGCATCTTTATGAAAACTATATCAAGACCGTAACGTTCGGTGATATCAAGACGCGTGCCCTGACCGAAGCGCCGCAAGACAAGCTCTGGTTTCTCGGCGGGGTGAAGACCAGCGCCGGACGAACGGTTCCAGAAGGCGAACACGCAGGGCTGCCGCTGGCCGACCCGCTGCCGGATGTGCCGGGCGCTCATTATGCCGGCCGCGAGAATAGAATTATCGATCTTCACACCATGCACGTCGAGCACGTGAAAACGTTTCTACTTCGTCCCGAAATGATCGTCGAAGCGAAATCACCTCTGTCGATCGGCTTTTCGGCATTCAACGGCTCGGGGCGAAAGGCCGTCCCACGTCTGCTTGCGGAGGTGGGCTTTCAGGACGTCAAGCGGATCATGGCACTCGACGCCCTGGACGGCATGTTCCCCGCGTTTTGCAGCGATCCCGGCAAGGAGCAGCAACCCGACCCCGGTGATTGGCGCGCCGGCGATGTGGCGGTCGAAGCGTTCAAGAAGGAATATGGTAAGGCGTGGAACGGTCTGGACCTCCTTCTTGGCACCGATCCCGACGCCGACCGTTGCGGCGTGATCGTCAAGGTTCCTGAGCACCAGCGGGCGGCGTATCTCCATCCCGGAACCGGTGAGCCCTGCGATTACACGCTGCTTTCCGCCGACGATGTGTGGTCGATGATCCTGTGGTACCGGCTGCAGTACGAGGTCGAGAAATTCGGGGAAGTGGTCGACGCGGAAAAGAAGTTCATCGTTCTTTCACACACCACAACCGATTTGTTACCGCGGATCGCGCGAAAATTCGGGTTGGGCGTGCTCAAGACGTGGGTCGGCTTCGCCCAACTCGCTGCGGGAACCGGGGCCGTCTGGGATCTTCACCACGGTAAGGATTCGGACGGGATCACCGACGGAGGCAGGCTCCCGCCCTACGACGAAGGCCGCCGAAACGCGGGCGACGAAACGGCGAACAGGACCATTCACTCTTGGGAGGCGATGGACGACACACGCCGGAGTATCAACGTCGCCGCCCTGGAACAGAGCAACGGTTTTTCCATTCTGGGCGGTCCGCCGCCTGACGAGCGATCGCTCGGGGAGGGCGGGCACGTGCGCGACAAGGACGGCACGTTCGCCGCCGTGCTGGTCGCGGAATTGTGCAACTATGCCAAGGAGCGGGGCACGAACCTGCTCGATATGATCGACGAGAAGCTTTATCTCGATCCGGACGTCGGTTTGTTCGTGACCCATTACGAGCCCGATCCCATCGACGGCGAGTACGAGGGTCTTGCGGGCTATACCGAGAAACGCGGCATCCTCGACAAGGCTGAGGCGCTTTTTTGCGACTGCAAAATAAAGTCGTTCGAGCTTGGCGGCCGGGAGGTGAAAAACGCGACCGTCTATCGTACCGGCAAGTACGACGCGGTGAACTGGGCGGGATTCCCGGACGAGGGATACCGTTTCTACGTCGATGACCAGCGGCTGTCGCACCTGACCATCAGGCCGTCGGGCACTTCCAACGCCCTGCGCTTTCACGTACAATTGTCCGGCGGTCACCCGTCGAAAAACGAGTTGGTCGGCTTGAAGGCCGAGCTTCGTGCGACAACCGTGCAGATGGTCAAGGACATCCGCCGCATGATCGGAGCGAATTCGTAGCGTTCCCTAAGGCCTGCCGGAAACGAGCATATGCCCGAGCGCACCTTCGTCGCATTCGACGTCGACAACACTTTGCTCGATCCCGAAATGCGAGCGTACCGGGAGACCGTCGTACGATTTCTGGAAGCAACCGATATCGGATTGCCGCAGGGCGAGGCGTACGATGCCTTTGAAGAGGCACGCGCCACCGGCCACGCGCTCGAACGACTCGGACTGCGAAATCCCATACACCACGGCGGCAACGCCGAAGGGCTGGCCGCTTTCTGGCTGATGTATTGCGCCAACACGAAACAACGGAAAGAATTAGGCATAGATGAGACGGCCCAGGTGGGTATTCGGGAGGCACTGTCCGAACTCGCTCGACTGGACAAACAGACACGCAAGGGCGCGTTCGATTCCAGGCTTGTGGCCGAACGCCGGTGCCGATCGCTTTGTAGTACCGACGAACGATTGCAACGGCTCGCCGCGGAGGCGACTCGCCTCGCCGGTTACTCCCTGATCATGGAGGCCTCCCGGCGATTCAAGTCGATCGAGGACGTCCAGCCTGTTGCCAATCGATTAGCGATCATGAAAACGCTCGCCTCGCGCGGTTTGCATCCCATCATCATCACCGAGGGGCGCACCGCGAACCAAGATGAAAAAGTGCAGCGCATCGGCCTGGGCGAGTCATGGCACAGCCGCGTGCTCGTTACTGAAGAGACAAGCCGCGTGGCGGGCATCCGCGAACTCGACCAAGTCATCTCCGCGTTGATGGACGCCGAATCCGCAGATACGCAGCGGCCGCCGTCCGCGGAACTCGCCTCGCTCTGGCGATATCGTTGCGTGATGGAAGAATGGGCAGGGAAAACGCCATCGTTCTTCGCGCGGTGTCTTCATTCTATACACCAATCGCCCGACGCACCGCGAACCTCCATTCAGCCGCCCGCCTATGTCCCCAATAAAGACTGGCAGCCTTTGAAATTCGTGATGATTGGTGATCGCTACGACAAGGACGTCGAACCGCTTATCGCCCTGCTGGGGCCGGGCGTCGGTATGAAGATCAGGCTTCGCATGGGCAAGTACGGCCAGCTCCACCCCGAGGATTCACTCGACCGTGGTCGCCTGCCCGACAGAACGTTCACCGACTGGGATTCCCTCGCTCACTTCCTGACGGAAGAACTAACGCCCGAGCAAATTCCGCCCGTCACCACTCCACCGGACATCGCCGACCGGCAATTCGTCACCCGCGAGTTGGTCGACTTCGGTTTGCAATGCGAACTCGAAGCGGTGCGGTCGGTGGGCGCGGCGCTCGAGGCGCAGTTGAGCGATACAACATAGTTCTTCGTTACACCTGATATGATGGGCGCCGTCCGGTCGAGGGTGCATGGGTGCCATGAGGTGCCATGCCCAAGCCCGACGAAGTCGGGCGCCGGCATGCCGACCGTGCGAAGACATGGCGGCGCTTCGCTTGACCATGGCACCCATGGCCCTTATGGCACCCATGCCACCCATCATGGCTTCGATTTGCGCGGCGTTCCGTGTATCCGCCGGGCTCGTGGTTGCGCCGGACCGCGTTCCGTGTCGCGTGCCATACCGCGCTCTTCGGTTCGCGCCAGCAATGCTTCGCCCGCCTTGCGGTCTTTGATGGCCGTGAAATCGCCGATGACCAGTACGCGGCGATCCGAGCCCCACCCGGTCAGGACCGAATAAGTCTGCTGTTTGGTAGATAAGCGAAACCGTCCGCGGAGTTTTCTCTGATCGAAGTCCCACACAGAGACGATTCCCACAAGAGAGGCGAGTCGTGAGTGCGAGAGCCCCCTATGACGATGCGCCCGCATGGTCCGGCGGCCGGCCCGGTAATTGCGTCCGACGCTCGCCGGCACGCCTTCGAGCACCATCGACAGGATGAATTCCCGCCTCCCCCGCACGCCGAACAGTGAATGCCTGATCTGCCGCATGGCGATGCATAGTTGATTCTCATCGGTGACCCAGTAGTAGCACTCGGTGGGATGGATTTCCACGAGCAGCGGCTTGCGCATGCTGATCTTGGCGGTACCAGACGGCACGAGATGGACGACGCCATGACCACGGCACCCGCCCAACGCCAACAAGACCAGCACGCCGGCCATGAATGGGGCGGCATGGATCAATCCTCGGCCACCGCGCACACGCTTTTCCGCATCCACCCCCGCGGTCGAAAAGCCGAGCGTGCGCCGTATTCGATCAACCATAGAGGGGAAACTGTTCACAAAGGGAGAGAACTTCGCTGCGGACGGCCTCGATCACGTCGCGGTCCCCGCCGTTACGAAGAACGCGATCGATCATGCCCGCGATCGTCTTCATCTCGTCGTCCTTCATGCCGCGCGTAGTTACCGCAGGCGTACCGATTCGCAGGCCGCTCGTCTGCGTCGCCTTGCGCTCGTCGAAAGGGATCATGTTCTTGTTCACCACGATGCCTGCCTCGACCAGCCAATCTTCCGCCTGCTGACCGGTGACTTCCG
>JADFIX010000348.1 GCA_022566435.1 Planctomycetota bacterium | reverse complement strand
AACAATGCAGGGGATCCCGGCAACAAGCAAAGCTTCGGCGCCTCGGTTTCAAACGACGGCCGATACGTGTCGTTTATCAGCGATGCCACGAATCTTGTCGAGGGCGATACCAACGACAAGCAGGACGTTTTTGTTCGCGACCGCAAAAACGGCACGACGGTGCGTATCAGCGTATCGAATTTCGGCGAGCAAGCCAACGAAGACTGCCATGAGGCCGTCATTTCATCGGATGGGCGTATTCTCGCATTCACCAGCGCCGCGACGACACTCGACGAAAACATCAACAACCGCTCTGCGGATATTTTTCTCTGCGATCGCGAAGCAAAATTCGTGCGTCGGATTACCCGCTCAGCAGAGGGGTTCGAGACGGACCACGGTAGTGGCGAGCCCGCCATCTCCGCGAACGGGCGATTCGTCGCATTCTACAGCCACGCCACGAACATCGCGGCCAAGGACACGAACGGCAGGCCGGACATCTACCTTTTCGATGCCCAAAATAGCACGACAGAACTCATCAGCGTCGCCTCGAATCGTATGATCGGAAATCGCGACAGCCGCCGACCGCAAGTATCCGAGGAGGGCAGATACGTCGTGTTCGAGAGCTGGGCCACCAACCTCGTGTCCGGAGACAAGAACGATGGCCCGGACGTTTTTCTCCGCGACAGAGAATCCAAGAAAACAATCTGTGTGAGCACCGACGCGGACGGAAAGACGGGCAATGACGATAGCCGCGAACCGAAAATTTCCGACGACGGAAACTTCGTGGTTTTCACAAGCTTTGCCTCGAATCTCGTGGCCGGTGACACGAACAATTTCCCGGATATCTTTGTCTACGACCGAAAAACTCGAAAGACCGAAAGAGTCAATCTAACGACCAAGGGCGAACAGGCCGCCGGTCGTAGCGGCGAGGGCACGCTGTCCGGCGACGGTCGATGGGTGGCCTTTGCGTCCAAGGCGTCCAACATAGTCGAGTACGACACGAATCAATCGCGCGACATTTTCGTCGTTGACCGCGCGACGAAGAAGATTCTCCGAATCAGTGATCCCAAGACTAGGAAGAAGTCGCCGTAATCGGCGAAAATAGGAAACGTAAGCCCACAGATAACAAGAGCGGCCCGCGACGAGAATGACCTCGGCGCGGGCCTATTATTTCGGTTGTCTATCCAGGCCGTCTATTCGTCGCCCCAATCGGCGATCCTTGAGACTGGAGGGCTGGTCATTCGTCAGAATCGGAGCCGGAATCGTCACAGCAGGCATTCGGCACCGTACCGAGTACGGTGGCTCCGGTCACGGATGCGGATCCTGCGGTCCCCTCGAAGAACTCGACTCCGAGGATTTGAAAGCGTCCGCCGTCATGACAGGGAAGGGGTATCAAATCGTCTTCCAGCAACGCAGTCGCGAGTTCGAAGGCCAGCAGATCAGCGACCTGCAACGCGCTGCCGCCTAGGCCGCTCGCCGAGTTGATCGGGACATCGATGACGTATCCTACGCCGCTTGGATCCTCGTCACCGAGCAAGAGCGCAGTAGCACTTGCGCGGGCCGCATCTTTCGCAGAGTCGTCGGGCCGAATCCAAATATGATTACCGTAAGCCGCCACATCCTCACCGGCGCGAAGACGTAGGGCGTCGAGCGTCATGAGAAAACACCCCTCGACGAAGGGACCGGTGCGGTAAAAGAACAGCCGCATCGTGACATCATGGCTCGAACTGTACGTCGCCGGGATGGCCACGCGGAAGGCGATCGGGCCGGTCGCGCCATCCTTGCCACTTGGGACACCCATCGCGGGTTCGGAAATCTCTACCAGTCCGCTGGGTAAGGTTATTTGTCCGTCGGGATTCGCCAGTATGGTGAAGAAGTCGTCGATAAAAATGTCAAAAAAGGCAACACCGTCCACACCGTTAGATCCGCTCGAACCTGCCGCGCCGGCGGGACCGACAGGACCTTCAGGACCTTCAGCGCCCCGCGGACCGGCGGGACCTTGCGGGCCGGCGGGACCCGCTTCACCTTGGGCGCCGGGCTCGCCCGGTGCGCCATCCGCACCGGCCGGACCTTCGGAGCCATCTGCACCGCGGGCTCCAGGAGCACCCGGCTCCGGCTCCCCGGTCGTGGTACCATCACCGTCAGTACTGAGTAGCGCTGCGGCCGCCAATCCGCCAACTAACAGATCACGCTGGTAATCTTGCAAGCCCAAGAATCCCACGTCACCAAAGCAGCCGCCACCGATAACTAAACCAGCGATCAAAACCACACAGCAGATGCTCTTACTAATCCAGCCAAACGATTTCATTTCTAGTTCCTCGCCTTCGGAAGGCTACTCAAAAACACGGCATCGGAGCGTGCTCAGCTCTGGATGCCTGCCACCAAAATCACAACCTTGGCATCTGCGCGACATGTCGAATCCAAGGTGGACGACCCTGCCCGGCGCAAACGCCGACTTCCCCTCGAAAATAGTCGCATCCATGCGAGACCCCGCTTCGATGTGGGCCTTCCTCTCCGATCGCATGATTGAAAAAGGCTGCCGGAGCCGGCATTTCCATGCCGACAAAATCCTGATCCTCCGATTCTTTCCCGGCGATACACGAGCAAGAAGCGGCCCATGCCACATGCGAATCGAACAACGATTATAGCGCCAAGCCGAGAAACTCGCCAGATGTACGATGTACGACTCACCTAGATAGAAATAGATCCAGTCCTCAACAGCACTTACGTGCTAGGACGCTCGTTTTTCTGGAAGATCTTCACCAGAAAAGCCGGCTTGGTGCCGATTACAACGCCGGACAGAATCGGAACGCGGATCGTAGGTCCGGTCTCAACTTGGATCGAAGATCAACATTGTTGACCGCAACGCCAGAGATGTATATAAGGATAAGTAGCGGAAGATGGGTTTTCGCTGCAGACCGCGTTGCTTCTTAGCCAAACTGCCAATTCTTGATAGAAGGGGCGGTAGGCTGGGTCAGGGAAGAAAACAAGCATGAAGATTTCGATTCTTTTTCGAATCGGAATGGGCCTATTCATCATTGCGTGCGCGGTAACTTCGCCCACCACGCAAGCCAATATCGTGGCCATCGACCGGGATACGACAAACTTGTACGCCGTGTCTTCAAGCGACGCCACGCTGACATGGATCGGAACAACGGGAATCGCGGAGTTCGGGTCGCTGGAATATCGCGAAGCCGACGGCTTTCTGTACGGTGTGACGACGGGTGTTAATTCGTCGCTCTATCGTATCGACGCGACTGATGCCAGTATCACGCTGGTTGGGGCTCTCGGTGTAACGACATTCGAAGGCGGATTGGCGTTTGCCGCGGATGGTACAGCTTACGGTGTAAATGGTGGATCAACCCAGGTACCGGTTCTGTATCAGATCAACATGGAGAACGGTGAGGCCACGTTGACCGCAGCTTTCAACGACCGCCACGACTTCGACGGACTCGGTTGGTACGGAGACGGATTGATCGGGCTGGATAAAGTGACGAATGCCCTCCTGGCAATCGACCCAAAAACGGCGGACATATCGCTGATTCGGGAGGTGGATCCGATCGTCGGCGGTATCGGCGGAATGATTCTCAACGCGGAGTTCGGCTATTTTGCCACGGCCGGTCTCGAAGCCCAAACACCAGGCTCTAACGAGCTTTACACATTCGACCCTAAAACAGGCTCTCACGAAGTTGTTGGCACGTTTACCGTCGATGGCCAGCCGCTGCCTGGTAGCGGCATCGCGGGGCTGGCAGTGATTCCCGAGCCCGCCACCATTCTACTTTTTGCGGCGGGCGGCGTAAGTCTAATGATTCGGCGACGTCGAGACTAGCCTGCACTCTTTCGCGTCTTCCAGTGTTTTTTGATCGACCCAAGTTTTCTTAGTTCCGGTGACGGAACCTGGGCACCCAAAGTGGGCGGAGCGTTCGGTGTCATAGCCTGTCACGCAGCGCCCGCTTCAAGATCTTCCCGGTTGGGCCTGTCGGCAGTTCCGCACAAATCTCAATGCGCTTGGGCGTTTTGAATCCGGCCAGAAGCTTCTTGACATGGTTCCGTAGGAGTTGCTTGGAGATATCCGCGCCTGGACGGGGAATGACAAACGCCACCGGTGCTTCTCCGCGCAGTTCATCGGGAATGCCGATCACGGCGGCTTGTAGTACGTCCGCGTGGCTCTCGAGCGCGGCTTCGATTTCACGTGGGAAGACATTTTCCCCACCGATGATCAACATCTCCTTTGCCCGCCCCGTGATTGATAGAAAACCTTCATCGTCGAGATTACCAATGTCGCCTGTCGTAAACCAGCCTTCGGCATCGATGACGCGGTCCGTTTCTTCCGGGCGGCGGTAGTATCCCTTCATGACGCCGGGCCCCCGAACGAGGATTTCGCCGTTTTGGGTGGCCGGTAGCGCCGTTCCGTCCTCTGCCACGATTCGAATCTCGGTGTTCGGCACGGTCTTTCCAACCGTGCCGACTTTGTAATGATCTGGTGAGCCGGCTGCGATCACCGGCGATGTTTCCGTGAGGCCATAGCCCTCTCTGAGGGCCACGAACGCAGAGATCACCTCGCCCCTCAGCTCGTCAGGCCGGCCGGTCACCCCTGCCTCTGCCACCGCCGGATGCCTCAGAAAAGCTGTCTCGACCTCGATCGTCCCGATCCGGTGGGAGGCGATCTTGATGATCTCGTCGGCACGGCCGGCGAACCAGACGTAGCCATCCTCGTCGATGTGAGCGGCGTCGCCGGTATAGTAGCATCCCGGTATCCGCTCCCAGTAGTCCGGGCCATAGCGCTCAGGCTCGCCCCAGAGGGTCGGCGTCAGCCCCGGGAACGGCCGTTTGATGACCATGATTCCCTTCTCGCCGGGACCGCACGGCTCGCCTTCGGGGGTCACCACCGCCGCCTCTATGCCCGGCATGGGAATCCCAGCCGACCCCGGCTTGATGGGCAGCATCGCCACCCCATACGGGTTGCCGAATATGGGGCCGCCCGTCTCTGTCTGCCACATATGGTCCAGCACGGGGACCCGGTCTTCCAAGACACGCTTCTGGAGCCACTCCCAGACCGGGGCGTTGAGCACCTCGCCGGCGGAGAATATGCGCTCCAACGAAGACTTGTCATAGTTTCGCGCCGGCTCCTCGCCGTAGCGCATCAAGAGCCGGACCGCGGTCGGTGACGTGAAGATGGCGGTCACGCCGAACTCCTCTGTAACCTGCCATAACGTCTCGGGGCCGGGGTAGTCCAGAACGCCCTCGTAGGCGATGGTGGTGCAGCCGAAGAGCAGGGGTGCGTACACGATGTAGCTGTGGCCCACCACCCAGCCGATGTCGGAGGTCGACCACCAGACATCGTCGGGCTTCATCCCGAAGCACAGGCGGCCCATGGCGTGGATATAGACCTGGTAGCCACCGTGGGTAGAGACCACAAGCTTAGGCTTAGCCGTGGTGCCCGAGG
>JADFIX010000347.1:2997-5434 GCA_022566435.1 Planctomycetota bacterium | reverse complement strand
GTATCCACCACGCAGCCCACCAGCCGGATTCGCCGGCCCGCGAGTTGACCACCTACTTCGTCGGCCAGGTCGTCGGCTCACTGAACAAGGTGCGGCCAACCCGGACCGTGGTTCTCGACATGGTCGAGGAGTTCATCGACACCGTGGGACGCCTGGACGGCCTGGCCGACAAGTGAGCACAGCAGTGCGCGGAACCTCGGCGCGCCGGCGCCGGGCCGTCACCGACGAGGAGAAAGCCCAGCGACGCGACGAGATCATGGCCGCAGCCAAAGCGGTATTCGCGCGTAGGGGCTTCCACGCCACCACGATCGCCGACATCGCCAAGCAGGCCGGCCTCGCCTACGGGTCGATCTACTGGTACTTCGAGTCCAAAGACAGCCTTTTCCACGCGCTGATGGCCGTCCAGGAAGAGGCGCTGCGCTCCCATGTGGCCTTAGCGCTGGCAGAGGTCGGCGAGAACGCCGATCAGGAGGAGCTTTTCCGCACCGCAGTGCGGGTGACGTTTGAGTTCTTCGAAGCCGATAGGGCCACCGTCAAACTGTTATTCCGTGACGCCTACACGTTGGGCGACCGGTTCGAGAAGCACCTCGGTGGGATCTACGAGCGATTCATCGATGAGATCGAGATATTTATCGTGGCGGCCCAGGACCGCGGCGGCGTCGTGGCGGCCCCGCCTCGAATGGTGGCCTTCAGCTTGGCGGTGCTCATCGGCCAGCTAGCGCACCGGCGAATAAGCACCGACGATGGCCTCACCGCCGACGTCCTTGCCGACTTCGTCGTCTCACTCGCACTTGATGGGCTCCGGCCACGTCTACGTCGACATGCGTGACCTGCGCTTCGCGGTGGTAGGCGCCGGTATGGCGGGAATCCTCGCCGCCACGAAGCGTATTCGCATCGCGGATGCCGACCGGGACCATGTGTTGCTCCGCTGGGTCAGCGATTTCTCCATCGTGGTCGATCCGGACGACGACAATCGTCTTATCGTGACGATCGAGCAGACCCGGGATGACCGAGACACGGATGTCGTGGCCATGTCGCAACCCTTTGTACCCCCGCCGGCCGCGTCGCGCGATCGATTGCCCGATCCGGCGACCGTGAGTGACAACGCCGGGGCATCTATTTTATTCACCTCGGGTACGACGGTAGCTCCCAAGGCGGTGGAGTTGACCCACCGGAACTTCATTTCCAACGCCCAAGCGTTGGTCGATGTGCACCCGGTCTACCCTTCGGATCAGTTTCTCTCCGTGTTACCGATGTATCATGCATTCGAATTCAACGGCGGATTCCTGATACCGCTTTCCGCGGGTGCGACGATCACATACGTGGAGCAGCTGAAAGGCGCGGAGTTGCGCGCTGCCATGCAAGCGACCGGGACGACGGCCATGTTGGTGGTTCCTCGCCTGGTGCGATCGTTCTACGAGGGCATCATGCAACAAGTCGCCAAAGCCAGCCTGGGGAAGCGTTTGTTGTTTCGTACGCTGGGTGTTCTCTCCAGCCTTACGGGCGGTCGTTACGCCCGATTGTTTTTCAGCGCGGTCCATCGAGGTTTTGGGGGTCGCCTCCGGGTGATCGTGTCCGGCGGTTCCCGCCTGGACCCCGAACTTTACGAGTCGTTCTCCGGCTTGGGCTTTCCGGTATTCGAAGGCTACGGTTTGACGGAAACCGCTCCGGTCCTTGCCGTCAACCCACCCGGTGCGCCGGTCCCGGGCTCCGTCGGGCCCATGTTGCCCAATGTAGACGTCGATATTCGCAACAAGAACATGGAGGAGATAGGCGAGGTATGGGTGCGGGGGCCGAACGTCATGTCCGGCTATCTAGACAATCCTGAAGCGACCCGCGAGGTGTTGGTCGACGGATGGTTTCGCACGGGTGATCTCGGGAGAGTCAATTCCGACGGCTATCTCTACCTGACCGGCCGATCCAAAGACTTGATCGTGACCTCGGCGGGAAAGAACGTCTATCCCGACGAGGTGGAGTCTCGCTACCGCGATCTGCCGCACATCAAGGAGTTGTGCGTTTTCGGTATGTTCTCGGCGGACGGACTGGGCGACGCCGTACACGCCGTCGCGGTCATCGATGCGGAAATCCACCCCGAACTGGACCGCTCATCGATGGAGCGGGAAGTGCGGATGGCACTGGAGGCTATTTCGGAGGAGTTGCCTCCCTATCAGCGCATTGCCGTACTGCATTTTTGGGAACGGGAACTTCCCAAGACGTCCACTCTCAAAGCCAAGCGCAACTTGATTCGAGATATGGTCCGTTCCGACGACCGTGCGGGGAACGAGGGGGTCTCTGAGACTGACGCCCAGGTTGATCAGGGTCTCGGTGCGGCGAGTCCCGAGTCTGTCGCAGCCGTCGAAGAGATTCTCGCGGCGCACGCGAAGCCGGCGGCCACATACCGTCCCCAGCCCTTGCAGGAGGCGCGCGGGCCTAACTT
>JADFIX010000347.1:0-2987 GCA_022566435.1 Planctomycetota bacterium | reverse complement strand
GAGAATTCGTCGAGCGGGCATGAAAAAACACGTTTGAGCAAACGGCGCCCGCGCAGATCCCGAAGCAACTCACCACTGTACTTGCCTGGCGCGTCATCGCCACCGAATTCCGCAAGAAAACGCGCGTCGTCCCAGCCGCGGTACTGCTCGAAGAAGTCATCGGTGCCATCGAAGCTCGCTTTAGGACGCAAATCGACGACGAGCAAGCGTCCAAGATCGCGCGGGTAGGCGATATTCTAAGGCTCGTGGGCGATCGAACGCCCACCGCCGGCACCTCCCGCGATGCGAAAGCCTGGCAGCGGCGCTTGGCACCGACCGATGCCGCCGCGTCTTTTGCCAACGGTCGGCTGCCGACGGTGCTGATGCCCGTACGTTGGCTGGTGCGGGGTGGCGTGTCGCTATTCATGAACAGTTACGTGCGTGTACACGCGTCGGGACGCGAGAACATTCCCACCGAGGGCGCGTTTCTCCTGGCACCCAACCATTCGTCTCATCTCGATTCGCCCTCCACCATCAGTGCCATCGGCGGCAAGCGGCGAGTGTGGGTGGCCGGTGCGCAGGACTACTTTTTCAATACCGCGATGAAGCGGTTTCTATTTGGTAAGATTCTCGACACCATTTCATTCGATCGCAAGGCGGACGGCATTCGCGGGTTGCGAAGATGCGGCGACGCCCTGAGTCGGGGCGACGGACTGCTGATCTTTCCGGAAGGCACGCGATCCATCACCGGGGAAATTCAGCCATTCAAGATCGGGGTGGCCGTTCTCGCCATCGAGCGGAGCGTCCCCATCGTGCCCGTCCATATTTATCGCACGTTCGACCTGCTCCGCAAGGGCCAGAGAATCGTTCGACCGGGCGTCGCTCACGTGCGATTCGGTGTGCCGATCGTTCCACCGAACCCTAATGAAATAGACGATCACTACACGGCATTTCGGGAACTTGCCGCGGAAGTCGAGCAGGCCGTACGCGGCATGCGAAGTGAGGCCGACGCCAGATGACGGCCGCGGACCAGGGCGGGCCTCGGCAATCGGCGGCGTTTTTCGACGTGGATGGCACACTCGCCAAGACGACTATCGTTCACTACTACGTTTACTTCCGTCGTCGGCGGATGTCGCGCGCGGTCGGCGCCATCTGGTTGGCTTTCTACTGGCTGAAGTGTATCTACTACCTCTTGTTGGATAAGATCAGCCGCAGTCGAATGAACGTCGTGTTCTATCGGAGCTATCGTCGCTTCCGCACGAAGGAGATCCTCTCGATGGCCCGCGATTGCCACGACGAAATCGTTCGCCCCCGGTTTTTTCCAGAAGGCGGTCGTTGCGTGGAATCGCATCGCCGCGCGGGGCGACAAGTGGTCTTCGTGACCGGTTCTGTCGACTTTACGGTTCAGCCGCTCGCCGAGGAGTTGGGTGTGCAGTGTATGCTGGCGCGATCATTGGTTGAATCAAACGGCGCCTTTACCGGCGAACTCGACGGGCCCCCGATCGGTGAGGAGGAAAAGGCCCGTCAAATGCGACGATACGCCGACGAAAACGACATTGATTTGTCGAAGTCATACGCCTACGGCGACAGCATCGCCGATCTGCCCATGTTGGAGGCGGTCGGCATGCCTCACGTCGTCAACCCGGATCGGGCGCTGCAAGCCATCGCGCGGGCTCGCGGCTGGCCGACTCACCATTGGACGGTCGGCGGAAACGGAGAGGACGCGACCGAATGAGGGCGTTGCAATACCGCCGGAGCATCACGCGATACCTGCTTCTCAAGTTTTTGGGACCGCGGATACGCCGGCTCTACACCAGCAGTGTCAGTCCATTGGCCCTGCGAGATGTGGGAGAACCTGTGCTGCCGACCGCGCAGTGGGTCCGCATCGCGCCGCGTCTGGCCGGCATTTGCGGATCAGACCTGGGCACCATCTGCGCCAAAAACAGTCCGTATCTCGCCCCGGTGACTTCCTTGCCTTTTGTCATGGGACACGAGTTGGTAGGCCGCGTGACGGAGATCGGACGCGAGGTGACGGACATTCGCGTCGGCGATCGTGTCGTGCTGCATCCCGCCCTGGGTTGCAAGGCACGTGGAATCACACCGATGTGCGAGGCGTGCCGCGTCGATCGTGATGCGCTGTGCCGAAACGTGAGACGCGGTGATGTATCCGCCGGCATTCAAACGGGCTTCTGTCGCGACACGGGAGGCGCATTCGGCGAGAGCCTGGTGGCGCATCAGTCTCAGGTCTATTCGGTGCCCGAGGGTATTTCAGACACGGCGGCCGTCTTGTGTGAGCCGTTCGCCTGCGCCCTGCACGGTGCGCTGCAAGTTACGCTTGCCAAGGATGATACGGCGCTGGTCATCGGTTGCGGTTCGATCGGACTCCTGACGATCGCGGCGCTGCGGGCCTCGGGGTGTCAGGCGCGAATCGTGGTCGTCGCCAAGTACGACCATCAGAAAGAGCATGCCCTCGCAATGGGTGCCGACGAGGTGCTGGAATCAGGCGGCGGGGTCGCACGGCGCTACGCCGTCTGGGCGAAGAGCCTCGACGCCGAAGTTTGCGACCCGGAGCTGGGAAAACCTCTCGTGCTCGGCGGCGCGTCCGCCGTGTTTGACTGTGTGGCGGCGTCCGCGACGCTCGACGACGGCCTTCGCTTCACGAAGAGCGGCGGTACGTTCGTACTGGTGGGCATGCCGGGCCTTCCCTCGGGGGTCGATTGGACGCCGCTATGGTATCAGGAGACGACGCTCAAGGCCGCCTATGCCTACGGTCCCGAGAATCTCGGTGGGGTTACGCGTGATACGTTCGACATCGCCCTTGAACAGCTCCACACGTGGGGGCCGAAGCTCGAGCCTCTGGTCGGAACGCCTTTCGAATTGGCGGATTATCGAGAAGCGCTGCGCTGCGCTTTGACCACCGGACGGAGCCGGTCGGTGAAAACGGTATTTATCGTGAACGATCGCGGTTGACCTGTCCACAAGAGGAATCGGCCTTTTTTTCGGTATAT
>JADFIX010000346.1 GCA_022566435.1 Planctomycetota bacterium | reverse complement strand
CCCTCGGTGGGTGTCCGCAGAAACAGCATAGAGTATTGTGAGCACACGCGATGTGTCAAGGAATTTTCGCTCGCAGGCAGATCCGGGGGTGCGGCCATCTTCGTTGGCGCGGTGGAAATAATCGCGCCCCACTTTATTGCGCTGGGGCTTGCGCGGTGGCATCATGCGGTCATGGATGTGGTTATGATTCCCTTACGCAGGAGGCTGCCCCATGGATCGCGACGTGCTGATGCCTCAAATGGAAGAACGTTTTCGAGAAGAGTTTTCCAAGGCCCTCAAAGCGTTGGAAGAAGCGCCCGATGGTCATTGGATCGAGGACAGCGAAATGGCCTTCCGCGACGCGGCTTTGACCGTGCAGGCAAGATGCCTGCGGTACGACTTCAAGACTACTTTGCGCTGTAGTAGTAAGTACGGGGCAAGACCCCTCGTCTGGCCTTGCGCTGTAGGGTTACGCGATGACATGGACGACGACGCCCATCCGTCTCATCGTCCGGAAAGTCAATCCCGGAATTTGCGTATGACCAGGGTATTATTCTGGCCACCGAAACCGAAGCTGTTTGAAAGGGCGATCCGCACATCGGTCTTTCTCGACTTGTTCGGCACGTAGTCCAAGTCGCAGTTCGGATCCGGCTCCTTGTAGTTGATCGTCGGCGGGACCACGCCATCGCGGATCGCCAGGATGCAAGTGATGAGTTCAACGGCCCCTGCGGCGGCAATGAGATGCCCGAGCATACTCTTGACACTACTTATCGGAACTTCCTTCGCCCGATCGCCGAACAACGTTCGGATCGCGCGAGTCTCAATCTTGTCATTCTCTTCCGTACCGGTGCCGTGGGCGGAAATGTAGTCAATGTCTCGTGGGGTCAATCCGGCGCTGTCTATCGCGCCCTGCATGGCCGCGATTGCGCCTCGCCCGCTTTCATGAATGTCCGTGATGCGAAAGGCATCCGCCGTCGAACCAAATCCGACGATTTCCGCAAGGATTTCCGCATTTCGATTCTTGGCGAACCCCAATTCTTCCAAAATCAGGATTCCGGCGCCTTCGCCGAGCACGAATCCGTCGCGGGTCCGGTCGAAGGGCCGGGAGGAAGTCTCGTAGCTGTCGTTTCGCGTCGACAACGCGGTCAGCCGGTTGAATCCCGTGACCCCCAGTGGATGAATCATGCTGTGCGTTCCGCCGGAGATCATCACCTCGGCATCGCCGTAAACGATCATATTTGTCGCTTCGCCAAGCGCTTGCGTACTCGCCGCGCACGCGGTCAATGTGTTGAAGCTAGGACCTTGCGCGTTGAGAAGGACGGCGAGGTGCCCGCCCGGCAGATTCGGATCTTGTTCGCGTTCATTCGTAGCATCGAGGACGCTCAACGCGGTTTCGGTCCACCGGGCCATATCGACGGGACGTATGGCGCCTTGGTCGTCGACGCAGGCCTTGAGTGCCGCCTCCGCATATGGCCAGAAGTCCAGTCGGCCCTCTCCGCCGCCGAGGTATACGCCGACCCGGGTGGGGTCCAGCCCCAGATAGTCGTGCAGCCCCGCGTGTTCCCACGCCTGGATCGCCGCGGCGAGTGCGAACTGTGTATTTCGACTCGCCACGCTATGCGTCGCCGCTTTTTCGCCGAGGTGGTTGCCCAAATCGAAGTCCTTGACTTCAGCGGAAAATGAAGTGGGAAACGTGCTCGCGTCAAACAGTTTCGTCGGTGCGATTCCGCACCGACCGGCCAAAAGATTGGACCACACTTTCTCTATGGTATGTCCCAAGGGGGTGATCCACCCGATGCCCGTGATGACGACTCGTCGATCCACGCCCTTACTCCTCGAATCGCTTGATGACCAAGGCCGCGGTTTGTCCACCGGCCAGGGAGTAGCCCAAAGTCACAGCAGCGCGAATTTTGGCGTCTACAGGATCGCGTTGCACAAATGAGAAGCGGCATTTTTCCGCGAGGACATCCGTGTTCGGCGTTGGCGGGACGGTGCCGCGGTGCAGTGACATGACCATCGCGGCAAAGTCGATGGCCCCGCACCCAGCGCCGCAGAAACCGATTGCGGGTTTCGTGCTCATCGCCGGCACTTCGCATAGCCGCTCGCCGAACGCCGCGTTCCAACCAGTCATTTCCGAGGCATCCATATTCCCAATCCCGATTCCGAAGGGGGAGACCAAATCGATGTCGGCCACCGCCGCGCCGGCATCGGCGCACGCTTTTTGAAGCGAGAGTGCCACCGCTTTGCCCTCGGGATCCGGATCGGCCCAATGGAAGGCATTGCCCGCGGCGCCGAATCCGGACAATTCGGCGTAGATTCTCGCGTGGCGAGATTGTGCATGATCCAGCGATTCCAGAACGATCAGCCCGCCGCCTTCAGCGACCACGGTTCCCAGCGCGCCCTGCCCGAAGGGTCTGCACGCCTCGGCCGGTCGATCGTTGCTATCCGGGTTGAGTCTTTCGAGTAAGTGCGATCTTGCCATCGCCATTGGAGCGATTTTTGACTCTGCGCCGCCGCAGATGCAGACGTCGGCGGCACCTCTTGCGATCGTCCGGAAGGCTTCTCCGATCGCCAAGTGGCCGGAGGCATCGCCGCATGTCACGGCATTACAGGGTGCCTGGCAGTCGTGCACGATTGTGACGTGGCTCGCAAGCATGTTGGGAAGGAATTTGAGAAGCCAAAGCGGCGTCAAGTTTTCCATGCCTTCGGCGCCCCAGCGCTTGATGTCGAATTTGTGATCATCGTTCTTGGCCGTCGCCAGGGCAGTCGCAAGTTCGTTGAGGTCCGCGCTGACCGAACCGGCCCCGATGTTAGCCCCAAAGCGGGTACTGTCGACATTAGGCGGTCCGGGTGCCTCGCCTCTTTCGATAATGCATTTGCTTTGAATTCCGGCGTCCGTGACTGCATGATAGGCGCATGCCACCGCGATCTTGATGTCGCGTGACATGACTTTCGCATTTTTGCGGTAGGTCTTGGGGATGTAGTCCGTCAGTTTGAACGGCGGCAACTCGCCGCCGATCCGGGAAGCGAATCCTGAAGGATCGAACGATTCGATTCGCTTCAGACCGCACTTTTTCTCCATGAGCGCGTCCCAAAACGGTTCGATCCCCGTGCCGATTGGTGTGGCGACGCCCAACCCCGTAATGACCACACGCCGATCACTCTTCATCTGGTTTCCGGTCCCCGTTCGAGCTGAGAAGTCGAGCGGTGGCGAGAAGGTGCCGGAACTGCTCGGTAAACACAAAGTTGTGGTCGGGCAAGCCGAGTGAACGGTCAGCGTTGTTGACGTGGGAAAAAATCAAATCGACCCGTCCGATCTCTTGTTCGTTCTTGAGCACTCTACCGCTCGTCACCGCGGCTCGTTCGTCGAATGAATCGATCGTCGTCTCGTAGCGAATCTGATCGCCGGGAACGGGGTATTCCCGGAACTCTGCCAAGCGAATCTTGGCAAGAATAACGTTTTCCTGAAAGTCTCGCACTTCGCCCACCAGAATCCCTGCCGTTTGTGCCATGCCTTCGATCATCAGACTTGCCGGCATGACCGGGTAACCTGGGAAGTGGTCGTGGAGATAGTCCTCCGCAAGTGTGACATTCTTGATGGCCGCCGCCCGCTGCCCCGAAACAAACTCGACAAAGGTGTCAATCCAGATCCAACGCATACCGCCACCTCCACCGTCAGTCGAGCAGTAGAAAACGTGTCACCCTACGCCGCTTTCAACTTGCCTTCGACATAGTTGACGATCGTCCGGACGGTGAATAGATCGGGCATCTTGGAAATGTCCGGGTCTTTCTCGAATTGCGAGAAGTCCGCGTGGGGCATCGCCGATTTCAGCGTATCTAGTCCGGCCGGCGTCAATTTGTCGCCGTCGACGAACTCCGGATTACTCAACGCGTCCTCCGGAAACAGCTCACCCTTGGGGATCTTGATCGAAAACGCTTTTTCCAGGCGAAAAACGATATCGAGAAAATCGATGCTCTCGGCGCCTAAATCGCCCTGAAGCGTCGACTCATGGGATACCTCCTCATGGTCGACCCCCAGCGCTTCACTCAACACATCTTGAACGGTCGTAAATACTTCCTCCCGGCTCGGAGCCATGCCGTACTGACCTCCCTCAATTGGTGTCCGCTTTTTGTGCGGTCTTTACCTCGAAACCAAGTTTTGTCGCTCGGCCGCCGGTCCGTAGAGAATGGCGAATTTCGCCCTGGCATCGGCAACCAGCCGTTGATCGACGGGTGATTCTACTCCGCCGGAACCTTCTTTCACGGAAAAATGAGTCAGGCTGAATCGTGCCTTCACAACTTCCTCATCCCGGCAGAACCCGACACCGGAAAACTCGCTTGCGTCTTTTTCCAGGTGCCGACAAGTCACTTCCATGCGCAGCAGATTACCCGGTTTCACGAAGCTCTTGTATGTTACGTTTTTGGCCTGCCGGAGCAAGACGACACTTGGGGTGAAATCTAGAGCATCTCGAACCAGCCATGCCGCGGTCTCCGTTAGGGCCTCCAACATCAGCACGCCGGGAAGCACGGGAAACGTCGGAAAGTGGTCAGCAAGGTATTCCTCGGCTAGGGAAACGGCTTTCACGGCGACGATCCGCTCACCCCGCGTGAGTTCGATTATGCTGTCCACCAGCCCGAATTTCATGTCCTCGCACTCTTGGAATCAGCGGCGAACCCTGTCACGCCGACTAAAGTCGAGCCACATGTGACGTTCAACCCCCGCCTGTAATGCACGAGGGTTCCATCGGCACTAGCGTGCCGAATCCGCGAATTCGACCTTCGAATTCGACTACCAGTCAAAGTGGCTCGACAGCCCGCCGCGCAATGGCTTTTTGCGTTTTTTCGGTTTCTTCTCGGGCTCGGCGGTAACGGTTGTATCATGCGAGGAAGCCGTCAGGGCTTTGATTGAAAGTGAGATTCGGCGGTTTTCTTGATCGACGCCAAGCACTTTTGCATCGATTTCCTGTCCGACTTGTACGACATCGGCACACGTTCGGACGCGCGCTTCGGACAGCTCCGAAATATGAATCAGCGCTTCGACGCCGGGGGCCAATTCGACGAAAGCGCCAAAATCCGCCAGTCTTGTCACACGCCCTTTGACGACGCTGCTGGGCTCGTAGGAGTCGTGGACCACGGACCACGGATCCTCCTGCGACTGCTTCATGCTTAGCGCGATCCGTCGCTTGGTTGAGTCGACGCGAATGACGACCACGTCCACCACATCGCCGACGGTGACCACATCTGACGTTCGATTGATCCGCGTCCAGCCCATTTCACTAATGGGGATCAGGCCGTCGACGCCGGGTTCGATCTGCACGAACGCGCCGAAGCTGGCGGTCTTGACGACCTTGCCGGTAAAGATCTCGCCGACCTTGACCTCGCGGGTAAGGTCCTTGATCATCTGGATGGCACGCTCGGAGGCCTCTCCGTCGGCGGAGCCGATCGTCACGGTCCCG
>JADFIX010000345.1 GCA_022566435.1 Planctomycetota bacterium | reverse complement strand
GCGGCCGCAGTTCATGCGGCGTTCCGCGACGTCCACTCCAAGCGAGGAAGTCGACGGAGCTTGAGCGCCGGCGAGCGTTTCCGTATACTTCTACGGTCGACTCCTCGAGATCACCCCCACGGCCCGTTTCACGTCGTTTTACGCGATAGCCCCCGTCGTGGGGGTGCTTCCTCCGCGGCGCCGAGAGCGCGCCGGCAAGACGGACGCATGTCTGGCTACAACCTTACGCATCTACGGCAACTCGAAGCCGAGAGTATCCAGATCATCCGCGAGGTGGTCGCTGAGTTCGAGAACCCGGTGATGCTCTATTCCATCGGCAAAGATTCCTCGGTGATCGTCCAGTTGGCCCTCAAGGCCTTCTATCCGGCCAAGCCTCCGTTTCCGCTGCTGCATATCGACTCGACGTTCAAATTTCGCGAGATGATCGAGTTTCGCGAGAATTACGCCAAGAAGGAACTCGGGCTGGAAGTGCTGGTGCATTCCAACGCGGAGGGCATCAAGGCCGGCATCAATCCGTTCGACCACGGCAGCAAGCATTACACCGACGTCATGAAAACCGAAGCGCTTCTCAAGGCGTTGGATCAATACAAGTTCGACGCGGCATTCGGCGGCGCTCGGCGCGACGAGGAAAAATCGCGGGCAAAAGAGCGCGTCTATTCGTTTCGCGATCAAAATCATCGCTGGGACCCTAAAAACCAGCGGCCCGAATTGTGGAACCTTTACAACGCCCGGGTGAACAAGGGCGAGAGTATCCGCGTCTTTCCATTGTCGAACTGGACGGAATTGGACGTCTGGCAATATATCCATCTGGAAAAAATTCCCATCGTGCCGCTCTACTTCGCCGCCGAGCGGCCCATCGTGGAGCGCGACGGCGTGCTGATTATGGTCGACGACGACCGGATGAAACTCGAGCCGGGCGAGAAGCCGACCATGCGCCGCGTTCGCTTCCGCACGCTGGGCTGCTATCCATTAACCGGCGCCGTGGAAAGCAACGCCACGACGCTGCCGGAAATCATCCAAGAGATGCTGCTCACAAAAACCTCCGAACGCCAAAGCCGAGTTATCGATCACGATCAATCCGGTTCGATGGAGGAGAAAAAGAGAGAGGGGTATTTTTAGGGGGAAGGGACGAGAGACTAGGGGATATGTTCAATAGCAACGTGCAATCGGACTCATTCCCTTTTCGTCGCCCAGCAGTGCCCGTTTGGTTTGATGTTATCGTTTAGTTCCGTTTCGCATAGTGTTTTTAGACGTATGGAGATGTAGAATTCACTGCTCAGCGACGGAGGTTTCCTGTGCTCGTGCGACAAAAAATCATTTTGGCGATTCTATCTGAGGCCCAGCGGACTTTGAGCCGGATCAAGCTGGTGAAACTGGCTTTTCTGCTCGGACAGGAAACGTCGCTGCGTGACGATCACACGTACTACGACTTTGTTCCGTATAAGTACGGGCCGTTCTCCTTCGCGCTGTACCGGGAACTTTTCGGACTGCGGCGCAACGGGTACGTCTCGGATTCTGAAAAGGCCGTCGAATTGTGTCCCGCGATGCGCGACAGCTCGGAGGCGAAGGTCGATGAATTGCCGTCGCACGCGCGAGCCGCCGTTTCGGAGATTGTTCGTGAATACGGAAAAATGAGCCAGCCATCCCTGTTGAAGTGGGTCTACAGCGAATACCCGTGGTATACGATCCACAGCGAGCTGCGTGACTTTGCGCCGGCCAAACGACCCAAGAGACCGCAAGCACCCATTGGGGTCTACACGTCGGGTTATGAGGGTAAGTCGGTGGATCGGTTTTTTGACGAATTGATTCGGGCGGGCATCGAGGCGGTGTTGGACGTTCGGTGTAACCCCGTGTCTCGCAAGTACGGCTTCGCGCGGAGTTCGATGAGAGACATCGGCGAAAAGCTGGGCATCGCCTATCACCACTTGCCCGAGTTGGGCATTGCCAGCGATGAGCGTGTCTCGCTGGATGACTATAAATCTTATCAGCGGTTGCTCAACCGCTACGAGAGCCGAATGCTTCCGCGCCAGCCAGAGGCGATCGAGCGAGTCATCGACCTTCTGCAACAAGTGCCGTCGGTCATGGTCTGCATGGAAAAGGACGTCGAATGCTGTCACCGCGGGCGTCTGGCGAAGCACGTAGCGGAGAAAATGCAGTTACCGATCAAACACCTGTAGCCATGCACGACAACTGATGCAGAAGCTCAAGGTTCTCATCACCGTTAAGACATATCCCATCCCGTCGTCGAAGTACGACGAACTGGTGTGTACGGCCGGAGTCACCGAAGACGGCGATTTCATCCGGCTGTATCCGATTAACTTCCGAGACTTGCCGTACAGCAAGCAATACAAAAAGTATCAGTGGATCGAAGTGATGGCCGAGAAGCATCGGGGACGGGACGCGCGAAAGGAGAGTTATCGGCCCGATAGCGAAACGCTAACAATTCTGGGTGAACCGATTCCCACCAAGCCGGGAGATTGGTCCGAAAGAGCGAAGTATGCCCTCGCAAACAAAGCCCAATCCCTGGAGGAATTGATTGACCGCCAAAAGGACGACCGAACGTCGCTGGGGATTTTCAGGCCAAAGAAGATTCGCGATCTCGTCATCGAGCGGACTGACTCTCAGTGGAACCCGAGGTTTCTTGAAGCACTCAAACAATCGCGATTGTGGGAAGATCGTAAGGTAACAAAACAGCCGCCGCGAAAAGTTCCGTTCAAGTTCTCGTATCGATTCGAGTGCGACGACGAGCGATGCAAGGGCAACCACAAGATGATGATCGAAGACTGGGAAGTCGGCGCTTTGTACTGGCGACTCATCGACAAGGGGGCGAATCCGGACGAAGCCGCGGCGAAAGTGCAGGCAAAGTTCCTTGACGACCTTTGCGGTCCAAACAAGGATACGCATTTCTATGTCGGAACGATTCTGGCTCATCCGAAGTCGTGGGTCGTCATAGGCGTGTTCTACCCGAAGAAGACAACGGTAAAAAAACGAACGCAGAAGAAGACGACTGGAGACATGAATCTTCGGCTTTTCGATGACAATTAACCGTGATCGGCAATACGGTTAGACAAATCAAAAGGGTCAAGACTCATCGATTTGTGTTTTGAAAGACAACAAGGGCGAGGAAGTGGCCGGCGATGAGCGGTCGCGACATGATCGAAGGAAGGCCGTGTTCCGCAACACCAGCAAGAGACCGATTCGCCGCGCACCAAAACATCAAATCACTAACCCCTAGCCTCTGATCCCCTATCTCCACCCCCTCGTCCCTATTCCCTGTTCCCTAACCCCTTCCCTCTTCTTTCATGTCCCATCAATCCGATCTCATCGCCACGGACATTGATGCTTACTTGGCGGAGCATGAACGGAAGGAGTTACTTCGGTTCATTACGTGCGGCAGCGTCGATGACGGCAAGAGCACGCTCATCGGCACGTTGCTCATTCAGGCCAAGGCGGCCTACGAGGACCAATTGGCCGCGGTCGCACGCGACTCGGTCACGCAAGGATCCACCGGCGGCGATTTCGATCCGGCCTTGCTGACCGACGGGCTCAAAGCCGAGCGGGAGCAGGGCATCACCATCGACGTGGCCTACCGTTACTTCTCCACGTCCCGAAGAAAATACATCATTGCCGACACCCCCGGCCACGAACAATACACCCGCAACATGGCCACCGGCGCGTCGACCGCCGACTTGGCCATCATTCTTATCGACGCGCGGCTCGGTGTGCTCACGCAGACCAAGCGGCACAGCTTCATCGTCTCACTGTTGGGCATCAAGCACGCGCTGGTGACCATCAACAAGATGGATCTGGTTGATTATCGCCAGGAGGTTTTCGAACAGATCAAGGAGGACTACACCGCTTTCGCCGCCCGGCTGGAGATGCCCGACTTGCATTTCATCCCCATCTCCGCGCTCAAGGGGGACAACGTCGTCGAGTCCGGCGAGAACATGCCTTGGTATGGCGGAAGCACCTTGATGCACATGCTCGAGACGGTGCATATCGCCTCGGACCGCAATCTCAACGACTTTCGTTTCCCGGTGCAGTACGTCAACCGGCCGCATCTGGACTTCCGCGGTTTTTGCGGCACGATTGCCTCGGGCATTGTCCGCAAGGGCGAAGAAGTGATGGTGCTGCCGTCGCGCAAGACAAGCCGTGTAAAGTCGATTGTGACATTCGACGGCGATTTGGAAGAGGCGTTCGCGCCGCAGGCGATCACGTTGGTGCTCGATGACGAAATCGACGTCAGCCGTGGCGACATGATCTGTCGCCCCGGCAACCTGCCCAGCCTGCAGTCGAAGTTCGACGCGATGGTTGTCTGGATGGCCGAGGAACCGATGGTTCCGGGCAAGCCGTACATTTTCAAACAAGCGACGAAGACGGTTCCGGGCGCGGTGAACACGCTGCGGTATCAAATCGACGTCAACACGCTGCATCGCCTTGACGCTCCGACCCTGGGGCTCAACGAGATCGGCCGTTGCGAGATCGATCTGAATCAGCCGATCGCCTTCGACGGATACCGGCGCAATCGGGCAACGGGGTCGTTTATCATCATCGACCGGCTGACCGAATACTTCACCAGTTGGCACTTCGCGCCCGTCCAAGAAATTGCGCGCAGCACGCAGACCGGTTCAGCGACCACTATCCTGGCCGGATTGGCCGAGGGCTACGAAAGTAGCGTCTGGGCCGTGCTGCTGATTGCTGCCTCAATTCTGGCTTCGATCGTGATTTACGGCGGCGTCGGAGTTACACCAACCGAACAGTTCACCTTTGTGCTGTACGGCGTGGCGATGACCGGCATCGGCATGCTCACCCTGACCGGCAACAACGTCGCGATGGATGCCTTCGGCCCCATCGCAGATAACGCGCAGGGCATCTCCGAGCTGGCTGGCGAAGCTGAAAACGCGGGCA
The DNA here is from genome assembly GCA_022566435.1 of Planctomycetota bacterium. Lineage (GTDB taxonomy): Bacteria > Planctomycetota > Phycisphaerae > UBA1845 > UBA1845 > JADFIX01. The sequence goes on along the minus strand of JADFIX010000345.1, from coordinate 528 downwards.
ATCGTCTGGAGCGACTGGACGCGGCTGGCAACACCACCAAGGCCATCACCAAGGGTCTGGCAATTGGCTCGGCGGTTATCGCCGCCGTATCGTTATTTGGCTCGTTCCTGACCGACACACAGGTCGTGCAAGAGGCACTCAACGTCCCGAAAGAAGAATGGCTCAGTACGATAGGCATCAACCTCGCCAACCCGCTGGTCTTCATCGGCCTATTGATAGGCGGGGCATTGCCCTTGTTATTCGCTTCGCTGATGATTAAAGCTGTCAGCCGCGCTGCCTTTGAAATGATTAACGAGGTGCGTCGCCAACTGCGTATCCCCGGCATCATGGAAGGCACCAAAACACCTGACTATGCAGTGGCAATCGGCATTTCGACGCGGGCCGCGCAGCGCGAGTTGCTGCCGCTGGGCTTGATCGCCGTACTGACGCCCATCGTGGTCGGCTTTCTGCTTGGAGCGCAGGCGCTGGGCGGCTTCCTGGGTGGCATCATCCTTTCAGGCCAATTGCTGGCGGTGTTCATGTCGAACA
>JADFIX010000344.1 GCA_022566435.1 Planctomycetota bacterium | reverse complement strand
GCACCAGGGGGGTCGCCCCGATGGTCTCCAGAATCGAATCGTAGACCCGGCCGCGGAACTCGCCGGTGGTCGCCAGGGCGGGCGCGCGCAGGGGTTCAGCCTTTGGTATCATATGCTGAAATCCGGCACCCGCGCGGCCTCGCTCGCGATCCGCGCGCTGCGCGCCCGGTTGCACAGCTCCTCGACGGTGAGCGCGTCGAAGCGCCCCATCAGCTCGTCCTGCATCTCGGTCCAGATCGGACGCACCACCTTGACGCCGATCTCCGAGCCGTTGGGTTCGTTCGCCGGGTCGTCGGCGCCCTCGAGCTCGCGCAGCAGTTCGCATCGATGCGACCGTGACCCACATCGCGGGCGTGGAGAATCCAATGCTCGTGTAGTCCTTCCCGCCGACGATATCCCAATGGACAAGGCCTGCTCGTAATGTGTGCAACCAAGCTCCACCGCCCGGCGGATCGACGCGCACGCGGCCTCGATAATAAAGGTCGTTTTCAGAAGAAGTTTCGAGAATCTCGGATAGATCTTCAATAGCTTCCGTGAGCGAGAGAGCGCCTTGGACGTCGCTCTCACTGAGCACAGCGACGGACGAATCGAATAGGTTGATTCTTTGCACCTAGGACTCGCTAATCCTGCAATGCAGCAGGCATCTCTAGTTCAGGTATGCCGGAACCGATCCTCGTACTGTACCACCACCTCGTCGATTGTCAAACATCATACTCGGCTTCGTGGCTGAGGCTATTGCCGTTTCTGTTTTTTTCTTGTCCCGTCATTCTCGTTCAGAATCCTCCACCGTACGCCGGTTCCAGGGGATTGTGCGTCTGCGAACAACTCAAGACGTGCCCAACGGTATAGCAGCTCTTTGTTTGCTGGCCACGTGGACGCGGATCGCCCAAGGGCCGGTCGCTCACGCTCGCGGTACTGAACGCGACCGAATTCGTGCTACCAATCAGGGCGCACGAATGAGCGTGAAGGGCGACGACGATCCTGGGGCGACCTGCGTCCATCCTGGCGCGGTTCAATGTTCGGACCATACGGGTTTCGGCTTGGAGGCGCTTGCTCATTTCAATCGAACACGCTTCAGTTTTCGGGCACTGCGGCATCGGCTAGGGTCGAGCGGTAGATTGCGTTGAACAGAAACTTGAACGTGTTGTGCGGTTGCCCACGGTACTGAACCCGGAAGCCGAACAGTACGATACGCCCCTTACCGTACGCGACTTCGCACACCGCCGAACGAGTACGAACATAATCCTCGCCGAGTATCCAACCGCTTTGCAGTACGAGATTGTCCGCGTAGGTCGCCACGGACGCGACCGGTTGGGCAGCCACCTTTTTCTTGATTTCGGCGTCCGTCAATGTGCGGGCCGTCTTGGTCTTGGTCGTGGCATCGGAGTCGAGCTTCTTGTCTGCGCCGGATTTCAGCGGGGCGAATGCGGCCTCGCCAATCTCGAACGCCTGCGACCGAACGAAGTTCGCCGACGCCTCGGTGTCGAATCCGTATCCCAGGGGGTGCGTGTTGTCGACACGAATTCGAAGAAGCGAGCCGGGGCAGAAAAACTTGTCGCGCGGTAGACCGTCAAGTGCATTGCGCACAGGGACGTGAAACAAATCGGTCGCGAGATCCGTGGCCGAGTCCATGAGCACAAGCGTACCGCCCTGTTCGACAAACCGTTCGAGCTGCATTGCGCCGTCCTGGCCGATTCCGCCCGCGTAGGGAGGCGGCATGTCCTTATCATCCACACCGTCAAGCAGCCGGTCGAGTGACTGATCCGGAACGATAATGCAATCGAGCCGATCGCGTAGATTGCCCGCACGAATCTCGGGGTTGTGGATTGTGGTGTAGGGGAAGTCGAACTGTTCAAGCGTGTATCGCGTCCAGCCCTCGTCCATGCTCGATGTCCAGGGCTGATATAATCCTGTACGTGGCAGGGTCATGGCCCGAAGATTGGAGTGCTGCGGCATGCTGAGAAGTGGGGCGAATCGCCCGGGAATTTCCTTCGTTAGTTGACGGATACGCGTGGTCAACTCTTCCGCACGATCTCCACCGGTCACGACGATGCTCCCGATCGAGTACTCTTCGTGCCTGGCCGAAAGAACCGACACGTCAAATCCGTCCGCTAGCAGGGCGTTGATGATTCGGTAGTCGTTGTTGCTTTGTCGTTTGGTGATATACGCCGAAGTGATCGGGCTGCCCGGCGGCACGACCTTTCGGGCTTCGACTTTTTCGACTCGTTCGAGCGAGGCCGCAAAGGGCATGACGGCCTCGACCGTGGTCACGCCCATCTGAAGCGGAAGCGTCCAACCCGCGGCATCGTACGGCGACTCGGCCGGACCGTCCTTGTATTCTCTCCGATCAGGATAGAGCTGCCGTTCCATCATATCCTTGAGATGGGGGCGAAACGGCTGCGAGGCGAGCAGTACGTAAGTTCCAAGCGGGTATTCGATACCGTCGGCCGTGAAAGGCTCGGTCGCCGAGTGAACCTCGATACCACTGAGTCGAAGAATCTCCAGCATCTGGGCTGCGGCCGCCGGATCGCGTTGATCGGGTGGTACGAGCCAGGCGAACGGCGGCTCTTCGCTGCCTTTTTTCAAGGCCTTCTCGCTGAGGGACAAGTGATTGCGCACAAAGCGGTCGCGGTATCGAGCGGCGAGCGTGAACAGTCCGTTGCAGGCGATCTTCTCGTAGTCGACGATGTCGCGCAGCCGCCACCAGCCTCCGGGCCAGGGGTCGGGAAAGTTAACGGCCGGCTGATAGCTGGGGAAGCCGCGGCCGCCCCCGCGAAGGTCGCGATACTCTTGGAAAATGGGCGACGCCATATTGGCACTCGCCGCCTCGGTGAGGATGCCGACGATGTTGTGGCGATAGGGTGTCGTCCGGTTGCCGCCCTGCCACCAGTTGTCGAAGATGGCCTTGTAAATGACGCCGGTCTTGCCGTTTTCCTGAAGCTCGGTGGCCATGTGCCCGCCGATCAGCAAGAGCGACTGGTGAATCAGCGCGTCGACATTGGGGTTCACCGGGTCGAAAAAGGGTGGAACAAAAAACCGTGCCCCGCGATTGCCCATCTGATGAATGTCATAGGAGATGGTCGGGTACCATTCGTGATAGAGCACTTTGGTAAGCGTACGAATTTCCTTCAGATTGAGCATGAACCAATCGCGGTTGTTGTCGTGACCGGCATACTTCTGGTAAAGCCACGGCATGCGCCCACCCTCGAACGGCGTGCCGATGTATTGTTCGTACCAATCGACGATCTTGTTGTTGCCGTCGGGGTTGGCCGAGGGAACCAGCAGAATAATGCAGTTGTCGAGGATCTCGCGCGTTCGGGCGTCGTTTCGGTTGGCCAGATCGAACGCGAGTTCCATCGCCATTTGTGAGCCGGCGCATTCGTTCGAGTGCAGACCGCAAGTCACGACGATGGTCGTCTTCGCCGCTTGTAGTGTTGCCTTTCGATCGGCGTCCCCTGCGAGCAGTCGCGGATCGGCCAACTTGTGCTGAAGCGTGCGGTACTTGGCGAGGTTTCGCACCGTGTCCGCACTACTGATTTCGACAAACAGGTACGGGTTACCTTCCGTAGTTTCGTCCAAACGCCGAACGTGGACTCGGTCGGACGCAGCGCCCAATTTATCGAAGTACTCGACGATCTTCTCCCAGCGCGCGAGTTTGTAGTCGGCACCGACCTCATGACCAATGACCGAAATCGGCGTCGGAATGCCGGCAACCGGCGCCGTGGGCTGGGCCATGGCCGGATGGACAGAAACGCAAGAGGTCAGAAACAGTGTGACCATCGCGGAAATAGGGAACATGATCGGTCTTCGCGTCTGCATGTTGCGGATCTCCGTAGAAATCATTTAAGGCCCAGGCGCTCGCGGAACCGTCGAGATTGTCGCAAATCGCCGCCAACAGAAACGGCGACGCAGTGAGCAGTACCGCGGCAGTCAGAGAGCGGCCCCCCGCATCGGAGAGTGGACGTGGATCAACCCAAGGCCACTCGCTCACGCTCGCAGTACTGATGGGCGACGACAAGCATGTCGCGTCGCACGGTCGCCGCGATGGCGGGTATCGGCAAGTGGTGGAATCAGCCACGGTTACGTCACTGGGCGATACAGGGCTCGAACCTGTGACCTCACGGAAGTGACGCGCCACCCTGCCAGGCCGCTGGTGCCGTAACCGCATTTTTCTAGTCTACAGGGCCGATTCCGTATTGCAAGGGTTGCACGAAACTTGCCGGTTTGTGCCCTGTTTCGGGTAGGCTACCCGCTTTAAGCTGGTAGACTGGTCTGGAAGCCCAGGAATAGAGAATGACCCATGAGTACTTTGCTTTCAACTCCAATCGCCGATTTCACGTTCGACTATATTCGCCAATTCTGCGCGCAGCAGAATAGGGAGCACAGTCGACTTGAATACAAGAAGAAGTTTTCGTCTCGATGCCCGGCCAAGCAGATCGGGAAGGAAGTCTCGGCGATGGCAAATACGCGTTCGCGGCGATCTTGGGCATCCAGCGGTTCGGTGTGCCGCCGCCTTTGGTGCGTGGCTGACGCTCGTGACAATATTGCTTTTCGAGAGGAAGCGAGGGTGGACGCTGCGCAGAAACGACCCGGACCCGCTGTTTCGGAGGCCTCAGGAGTAGGATTGGCACACTGGTGCGGGAAAACCAGTGCGATTCATGGCGACGGAGGCCGGTTTGGGTTGTACCGAGCAGGACGTTTGGATAGGATGGCCATTGGGGGTTCAGCACCTGGGAAATGCCGGCGGAAATCGAGCAAAGTGCGGCAGAATGGCGACCTAGGAGGCGGCAAATGGGTTACGTCGGATGAATATTAAGATCGGGATCTTGGTGTGGTCGATGGCAGGAGCGGTTGCGGGCCAATCGTTCAATAGGGATCCGGAAAGTGCCGATCGAGACGCACGCACTGGCCCTGACGCATACGACGAACCCCTCAGCCGCGTTCGCGGCCTCGCGTCGGACTGCAATGACAACGGAATCGAAGACGAGTTCGATTTGTCCGGCGGCGTCAGTGAAGATTGCAACATCAACGGTATTCCCGACGAATGCGATATCGCCGCCGGAGTGTCTCCGGATGACGATGACGACGCGGTGCCGGACGAGTGTCATGGTGAAGCGGGCGTACTTTTTGTCGACGCTGCCGGAGCAACACCCGAGCCCGACGGTTCGAGTTGGGTGAAGGCCTATCGCGACCTCCAAGAGGCGCTGGACCACGCCGAGAATGCCGCTGGCGCGATCCATCGAATCAACGTGGCGGCAGGCACCTACTATCCTTCAAAGGAAACCGTTCCCGGTAATCCGCGGTCGGCATCGTTTCAACTGATAAACGGCGTAGCCATCTACGGTGGATACCCCGGTTGTGCGGCGCTCAATCAAGCAACTCAGGGCACTCTTTCCTTTGGCTCACATGAGCGGGACTTTCTTGTCCACTTGTCGGTGCTGAGCGGAGACATC
>JADFIX010000343.1 GCA_022566435.1 Planctomycetota bacterium | reverse complement strand
GGCGTCTGCGAGTGCGGTGAGACCGAGAGCGACTGCTGCACGGATTGCGCCTGCACCGACCCGTGCTCGACCTGCAATACTGCAACGAACGTTTGCGACTCCAACTGCGGAAACGGCACATGCGAACCGGCATGCGGCGAGACCTGCAGCAACTGCCCGTCCGATTGCCCGACGGTTTGCGGCGACGGCGTCTGCGAGTGCGGCGAGAACGAGACCAACTGTTGCACGGATTGCCCCTGCAGCGACCCGTGCGAGGCCTGTAATACCGCAACGAATACGTGCGACTCCACCTGCGGCGACGGCACATGCGACCCGGCGTGCGAAGATTGCAACTCCTGCCTCGTGGATTGTCCGCCGACCTGCGGCGACGAAGTCTGCGAATGCGGCGAAACCGATATCGATTGTTGCACGGATTGCGGATGTCCGGCGTGCCTGACCTGCAATAACAATTCGTGTGAATCCAATTGCGGAAACGGAACCTGCGAGCCAGGGTGCGGTGAAGACTGCGATTCCTGCCCGAGCGATTGCGGGTGCGGAGATTGCACGCATTGCTTCCTCGATTGCTTCGGCGGAGGGCGAACCTGCGTGTATGTGTGCGCTTCGGACTGCGGTGATGGTACGTGCGATCCGGCATGCGAAAACTGCGACTCCTGTCCGCAGGATTGCGGGTGCGACGCCTGCACGACATGCGATCCCGCGACGGGAACATGCGACCCGGATTGCGGAAACGGGACCTGCCAGCCCGAGTGTTTCGAAAACTGCCGAACGTGCCTAAGCGATTGTCAGTGCGACGATTGCGAGAACTGTTCCATTGGTGGAGTGTGCCATTCGGCGTGCGGTGACGGATCCTGCGACCCGGACTGCGAAACGTGCAGTAGCTGTCCGCAAGACTGCCATGAGTGCGGCGACGGCTGCTGTACCGCGAGCGCGGGTGAGACTTGTTGTAGCTGTACACAAGATTGCGGCGCATGTTGCGGCAACGACGTGTGCGACACGCTCTGCGGTGAGGATTGCAGCACCTGTCCATCTGACTGCTTGACGGAAGAGCCATGCGACGTCCCCGCCGTTTCCGAGTGGGGGCTGATCGCCCTGGTCCTGTTGCTGCTTACCGGATTGGCCGTCAAGTTCGGCCAATATCGACGGCAAGCGCGGTAGCCGCGACGTTAGATCGAGGGAGCGACTAAGAACGCGAGTTGCGGGCGCGCGGCGGCGCAGTTTAACCGCGGTGAACACTGCGCGGGCAGCGAGCGTCATCAATCTCCTTGCGTAGCCCTGGGCGTTTACACCATGCTCGAGTGAAACATGTGCTTTCCGGCGGAGCCGGGTCTGTACGACCCCGAGCACAAGTGCGGCTTCAACTGGAGCGATACGATCGTGGTCGGCACCAAGTCCGGCTACCGCATCAGCCGCGTGCTCCTATACGAACGTTTGGTGCTGGATCACGTTGGAAAATGGTGCCTCCGGCATGGAGCGTCGGACCAGGTGATCGACCGGCTTATCCGGCCGATGCCCGAATCAGGGCGCACCGGCGTTTTTCATGGGCGCCTGAGGCGCGGAGACGCCCGAACAGATCGGACCGTGCCATTATGGTACACGGCGTCCCGTATTCTCATCTCATCATCGCTGACTCGGCTGGTGTAGGCTATACAGTTACATACCTGTAGACTGTGCGGTCTACATGGCACTCTCCTGTTTTGCGTATGCACTACGTTTGGCGCCCAATCTTGTTGATTGTGCGAGTTTTTCTTCTTTTTCATTTGCTTCCACTGAATGCCACGATTATACTTTCTGTTATCGGGCAATGCTCCGGCTTTGATAGCCCGTTGAAGCACGACACAGAATGGCGGAAGAGGGCGTCTTCCTTCTATTGTTGACGCAACTTTATGCCGTTGAAAAACCGGGCGACCGCGAAGTGACAAGCAGTATGGCCGCCTCGGTGCGACGTACATGGCGGTTTGACAACCCGTTGAGGCACCGTCCATAGAAGAAGAGAGCGGACGGTTTCGCTCTTGGATTGAGGTGACTTGTTCTGGAGAAATGTCATGAAAAAGATCTACGTTGGATTGATGGCGATTGGGGCGGTTGTCGGGCCCTTCGCTGCAGAGTCAGTGATTCATGCCGAAGACGCCAAGCGAGTTGAAACCGTGGAACGACAGACGCAAGGTGACGACGAGGCGGCGTGGGCAGCGTGGAGGGACGATTTCTGGGCCAGGCTCAGCGCGGATGAGGAATATGTAACGGCGGAGGGCGCCCTGAAAGCTCACGAAGGGGCCGACCAAGCCGAGTACGCCAGGCTCGAAGCCGTTGTCAACGACAGATACCGCGAGATCGCGCGAGTTGTCTACGAAGAGTATTTCGACGTTTGGGAGGGTGATGATGCCGGGTTTGATGAGCTTATCGGGGGAAGGGACGGATCAACGCCAGCCCAAAAAAAGGTCTTAATATGCGACGCTATTGGTGCTAGATGTAAGGATGACTCGAATCCAGATAACATGGAATGGTGTAAGCTTTGGTTCAAGGAATGTGCTCCCGTCTGATGAAAACAGTGTTTTTTTGGGAGATTCGCTATGAAAGAAGTCTTGGCAGGATTGATGGTAGGCGCCGTGGGAATTGCGCTAGCAACGTCCTTAATGGCCGTGGATGAGCCGAGCAACAATCAAGAAGTCGAAATCACGGAAGGAGCACTTGATGGAGCCACAGCGGATTCTGTGACCCATGATTTCGTGGTATTCACAACGACCGATGAAAAAGGGACCACGATGCGTGTGACCCTTGAGACGGATGGCATTGCTGAGCTACTTCTTGCCCTAGCCAAAGACGAGGATCGGGATTCGGAGAGAATCACTGACACGCTGCTCTTCATTTTGAAGGAATACCTGTGCAATCAAGCCTCCGCGCGATGCCAGGACGATGACGATCCAAATAACTTCGAGTTCTGCGAGCTGTGGTTTCAACACTGCGACGCGACATAGGTAGGACGAAGGGCGGATGACTTAGTAGGGTCTTTGAACTTGGAATTGCTATTCTTCCGGACGCCGCCGCGGCGGCGAAACGACAAACCATCCTGGCGCGCCGCGACGGGACTGCCATCTCAGCTGGCTTATTTCACCGCTTTCTCCTCGATACAGTAGAGGCTCCGATCACCGCGCAGGAATAATTCGTTGCCGACGATCGCGGGCGATGCGGAGAAGGAGTCGTCCAGTCGATTCGTGGCCAATAGCTTGAATTCCCGGCCATGCTCGAGGACCACCGTCGTGCCGTTGAGGCTGACGATGTAGACGCGACCGGCGGCGCCGACGAGCGAGGCGTACACATTGCCGATACCCGGCAGTCGCTGCGGCCCGAACAACGTCTTTCCCGTCTTCGCCTCCAGGCAAGTAAGAATACCTTGGTAGTGCTTGAGGAAATACAGCTTGTCTCCGTCGGGCGTCCGGTCGCCGACGGGGGCGCGGTCGCTACCGGTAGGCCGGTCGCCGTAGAGAAGCGGCGACGGCACGTACGGCGTGTCGCGATGGCGGGTCCAGACGACGGCATCGGTGCGCGTAATATCGCCTCTAGCCGCCGACAGCCGGATGGCCAGCATCGCCCGAAACTCGTAGCTGTTGCCGACGTAGACAAAGCCGTCGGCCGCCACCGGCGAAGCCACCACGTTTGTCGCCAACCCGCCGCATTCCCAAATCACGTCGCCGCTGGCGAGGTCATAGCCCCGCACGCGCTTGGTCGCGGCGATAATGACCTGCGGCCTGCCTTCGTGCATGACGACCAGCGGCGTGGACCATGAGGTGACTTCATCGCGCATCACCTTCCATCGCTCGCTGCCGGTACGCTTGTCCAAAGCGACCACGAACGACCCGCCCTCGTGATCCCAGTTGACGATCAGGGTGTCGCCGTAAAGCGCCGGCGAGCTGCCCTCGCCGTGGCCATGAAGCGTCTGCATGTTGCCGAGGTCTTTGTTCCAAACGACCTCGCCGTTCATGTCCAAACAATAAACACCGCGCGAGCCGAATGATGCGAACACGTACTCGCCGTCGGTCACCGGCGAGTGGGAGGCCCAGCTTCCGGTCTCGTGTGTGCTCTCGTGTGGGCGTTCGTCGTTGACCGTTCGCTGCCAGAGGATGGAACCGTTGCGGCGGTTCACCGCAAGGACGACAAACTTGTGGCGATATGACGCAGGCATGTTGTCATGTGCGCCGTGGGCGTGCCCATGGTCCGGCAGTGCGTCGCCGAACGCGATGGCCGCCGTGAGAAAGATGCGATCGCCCCAGACAACGGGAGTCGAAAGGCCTTTCCCGGGAATGGCGGCCTTCCAACGGACGTTTTTTTCTTCGCTCCACGTAAGCGGCGGATTGCCGCGCGGTGCGACGCCGGTACCCAGCGGTCCGCGCCACTGCGCCCACTGATTCAGCGCGCCCGGCCCCTTCTCATCGGCGATAACCGGCAACGCCAGTGACGTAAGCAAAGCGGCGATGATCCAAGTTTTGTTCATTCCCCGATACCTCCGTCGCATATGAAATCGAGTCATAAATGGCTTCCGTGCAATCCGAACTATCGCGTAGTTTAGGTCCGAAACCCGTCACGCGTAAGCCCTGCGGGGAATCGGAATCGTCCCTAAGAGTTTCGATGTGGTATTCATCGAGCGAAACGAAACGCCTGTTGAAAATCGTGCCGCCCAGCTCCGGCCTGCCGTCGGGCTGAACTGCGGTCAAGAGGGCCACGCAGAGATTTCCTGATCGCGGCGATGGCGTCGAAAAGTTCCCCTGATTTCCACATCAGGAATCGCCGACGCGGCACGGATTTTCCCCGAATAAATTGGACAAACGCGTAGGCATGTTGTATACTCTAATATCACGAGTAGTCGTATGATCCGAGTATTCGCGCTGCCTGGATGCCTGTTGGGAGCCACAGCCATGAGTCAAACCGAGATGGACCGTATACGTGACGATCTTGCGACAATGAAGAGGGCCGCCGGCGTAGGGTTGCCCATCGGACGGTCAGACATCGGCCTCAGCCTGGCGTGGGCCGTCGCGGGCGTGCCGTTGGCGGCATGGGCGGCGTACAGCCCTCCCGAACAAACCACTTTCGGCCTGTTGCTGGTTATTCCCTGCATGGGCGTGCTGGCTTTCTCGGCCCTTGTCGCCAAGAAGTACCACCGTCACCGAGGCAAGGACCCGGCCCCCTGGCGAGAGCATCGGTTCCAGTGGATCGCGGCGGGCGTACTGACACCGGTGTTCGGCGGTTTCGTTGCTTGGGGCATTATCAGGGGGCTGTCACCTGAAGCCCTGACCGTCACCGCTCTGTTCATGGCCGGCCTGGGCATGTTGATCCTTCCGATCCTTGATCGCACGCGGTTGTTCTACCTCGGGTGGGCGGTCTCCACCATGCTCTTCGCAGTAACCGCGCCACTGCTCGGACAGCGTTATTTTGGGGTGCTCGCGGGCGGGTGGCTGATTCTTAGC
>JADFIX010000342.1 GCA_022566435.1 Planctomycetota bacterium | reverse complement strand
GGCCCGTGCATGACACACGAGTCCAGTTCCACGATCCCGACTTCGTTGGGCAGTCCGCCGTATCCGACCGAGTGGTCGTCCGGGTCGATTTCTACGATGTTGACCCCGGCGATGACCGCGTCGAGCGTATCGCCGCCGCCGCGGATGATCTCCGCGGCCTTTGTGGTGGTGGCCAACCCGTTGGCGCTGGAGATGACGACGGGAGCACCCGGGCTCTGGCCGGCGGTTGAGGTTCCGCCGAGCGCAGACGGTGCCAGGGCACCCACGGATGCGGCGGCCGCCGAATGTAGAAAACCACGTCTTGTCAGATCAGCCATTGCATATTCTCCCACACGCTAGATGGACCGGCTCGAAGAGGAACCGGTCATTCGAAACTCGTTCGGCGTCACACCTCAATCTGGGCGTAAAGGGCAACGCCATCTCGTGTGCCACTGGTTTCAAGCAGAGCCCACCGCGGTTTTCGTCGAATTCGTGCACTTCTCAAGAGCAGTGGCACACCCGCGGCTTCGCTTCCCGATGTACGGCGCTGTTCACCGGGACAGACATCTAAACGACCGTGCGCGTTTACACGCCGTTCGTTCCGAGCTCAACCCCGCGCTGGCGCTTGGGGCTCGGATCAGTGGCGCGGCGTTGCGCACGGTGACTTAAATGCCACTCGCCACTTATACCGCCAGTGCGCCCTCGAGTGACAGCATTTTCTTCTTCTCACTGACCCCGCTGCGGGAGGAGAATCCACCGAACGTCCCGTCGGCCCGTAGCACCCGATGGCACGGCACGACGAGCGGTAGCGGGTTGTGGGCCATGGTGGACCCGACGGCGCGCGCCGCCTTGGGATTCCCGGCGGCGCGAGCGAGGTCCTGATAGCTGGCGGTTTTCCCGTAAGGAATCTGCCGGCATTGCTCCAACACCATGCGACGAAACGGCGGCTGGTCGGACAAGTCCGCTTCCTCATCGAACGCGGTGCGCTTGCCAGCATAGTAACTCGCCACCTTTTGACGAAATCGCGGCAGCAGGTGCGTGTTTTCGGTGGCGTCGGGCCATCGCTTGCGGATACGTCTTCGAATTTGCGGCTCCGCCTCCGGAAGATAGGTGGCCAGCAGTCTTTTCTCGCGTGCGACGAATCCAAAGGCTCCGACGTCAGTCTTGACGATCCCGTATTGCACCATGTCGTCCTCTCCAGAATGCGGTTTCACGTGAAGTATAGCGACTGAGCGAAATCCGCAAAGGGAGCGGTCAAGGTGGGTCACAGCGAGGGGTTGGACGGGCGGGTCGGTTCACGGTCGAGGCTTGGCTCGGTCGGGGCGCCTTCCTTTTCATCCATGAGTTCGGCGATGAGCGAATCGGTTGGTGACATGCGACGAGAACCACGGCGGGATTCTTCCGACGCGACCTTGGCGAAAAACTCGCTCGATCGGGCGTAGTAATAGAAATTCGTCGCGTGGGCCAAGAGCAGCACGCCGGCGGCAGATCCACACGCCGCCAGGATCGGATCCGTCAGGCTCGTCACACGCACGGGAATGTACGCCTGGACGATTTCCAGCGGAACGGAGATGGCCGCACCCAAAAATGCGACCCACACGACACGGCGGGGGAGCGAGAACAGTTGCAGCGCGGGCCGCGACAAGACCAAAAGCGCTGCGAAAACGGCGTAGACGCCGAATTTCTCCATCACGTCGTCCATCATGAGATCGAACCGCGTCGCGAAGTAGCCTAAGAATGGCCAGAACTCCTCGCCGCCGACGGCGTTGGTCAGGCCGCCGCCCCGTGAAAACGTCAGCGGTATGACACCCACGTAGACGATGTAGGCTAGTATCAGGATGCAGCCAACCTTCGGCGCGCGCCGCCGGCCGTCACTGCGGAACGGTGCGACTTCGACGGACCGCCGAGACGATTCGTACGTCGCTAGTCCTATCCCCCCTCCGACCAGCCGGAATAGGATGTCCGTCACGTCGAAATCGCGGGTGATGTTGAATAGCTGGAACAAACTCAGAAGACACGCCAGCAGTGCGCAGAGCCAGATGGCCATACATATACCATTCGCCCGCCCGAACCCGTAATACCCGCGAAGCGTGGGATAGAGCAGCCAGATCAGAAGCGCAAAAGAAGCGGTCTCCATCGCCCAGCGCGACCCAATTTTCATGGTCCGCCACTTTGCGTAGGCGTGGGCGCGGTGACTTGTGGTGTGGTCGCTGCTGTGCGCGCCGCCTGCGTACGCGCGGACCGAGGCAAACGGAACCCAATCCGCGGACTTGAGCGACTTTTTGAATAGCCCGGTGTCGAGTGATAGGGAAAAGGGCATTGCCGCGACGACCACGAGCAGCCCGCAATAGACGAGTAGGGTTGCGTTTCGTGGGCGGTGGCGAAATTCAAGCAGGGTGGTCGTCGTGAGACGAGGCACGATCCATTGCATGGCGTGGCCGGCCACAATACCCACCGCCGTGCCGAGGACGTTGCACGTCAGATCGATGAGCGACGAGACGCGGGACGGAGAATAGGCTTGCAACCACTCGATACCACCGCTAAGGATTGCGCCAAGGACGAGCGTGAGAAGAGCCGCAACGACCGCTCGTCCCACCAGGCGGCAGAGCGACCAATGAACAAAGGCGCCGAGGGGCAGGTAGAGGAACAGGTTGCTGATGATGTCCGGAAAGGTAAACGACGATGTCGCCACGCCGAAAAAATAGTCGGAGCCGCGCCCCCCTGCCCGCCACTCGAAGTCAAAAGGAATCAGCCCGGTCTGCAGAATGAAAAGGATGGCCGCCGCCGCCAGCAACTCGACGCCGCGGCGAAAGAGAAACGGTCTGGAATCTCGACTATGAACGGGTGTATTCATCGTCTGGACACCGCATTCGTAACATTCTTAGTGATGTAAGATCGTTCATCTCTGGCCGCCCGGATTGGATCCCCTAGGATTTCGGCGGCCACTCGATCGGCCAGATGGGCCCCTCCGGTGTCCATCCTTCGGGCGACTCTTGCGCAGCGGGTTGATCGAGTGCGATGAGCGTCCGAATACATTGATAGACATGGCCCGCAAAGGCGGCACGAACCAGTGCCCGAGAGTCGGTTTCCCAAAGGTCGCTCGCGTCGGTGTCCTCGTCCGGCGTCGGGTCGGACTTCGCTTGGGCGTGGATGGCGGCGAGCGGTTTGCCGCTGTCCACGTCGTACAGGGTCCCGATCATTTCCGTTTCGTCCTCACTCAACTCATTGACCGCGTACACGAACCCGATACGGGCGTGCATCGTGCGGAAGACTTCAAGAATCAGGCTGGGTTGGGCCTCGGCGCCGGCCAGGTTCCGCTGATCGATCGGAAACACCTCGCTGACGGGAAATTGGTCGTCGAAAGCGGCGTTCCATTGCAAGAATTCGTTGCGTGGGTCGCGGAGCAAGCAAAGCCGGAGTGGCTCGCCGACTTTCGATTTCTCTGCAAACGCGACCCTCGTGACCCCCATGGACGCGGGGAACAAACCCTGCGTGGGTTCCGTCGTGAGCAAATGAAAGCCCTGGGCCGCCGGTATCATCGGGGCCGGCGCGATCTCACTCCAGGTGACTCGGGGTTTGGGAACCCAAGCCTCTTGCGACAGGCACTTCGAGGAAGCGCAGCCTTCCGCCCCAGTCATGACTAGCGCCGCGTTGATCATCGTGATCAGGGCGCGTGACAAAGAATCGAACCTTTTCCTCTTTCGTTTCAACAAGACAGTGTTCTCCGAGCGCACAACGAAGCGCGCCTACCACTTTGGATATCGGGCGTGCGCGGGGGCAACTCGTCCAAAAAAAAGGGACGATTCGCTCGTGGTCAGACAGTTCGTATGGCGTTATCGGGCCTTGGTTTGACCAATGGTGCACAAGCAGCATCCCGATAACTCAGTTCGGGTTCTGAGAAAACCGATGCATCCATTCGGATGACTTGGAAGGCAGTTCATGAGTACCCATAGTACACCCGTCGCGACGCGGTCCGCCGTCGTTCCGGGCACAATCGAAAGGCTCACCAACAAACGCGGGGGCGTTTCTCGCGCAACCCTTGCTTCGCAATGGGCCCGAGCGGTTCGCGTTCTCGGTCAGGCCTGCATTCAAACGCCGGTATCGATGTGGCTGGTGATGGATGTTTCGATCCTGTCGTTCGCGCTATTTCTCGGTTATCGGCTCTTTCCGCCGCCCGCCATGCTGACCACGCCTCACGTCGCGCTGTGGCAAGCGATTGCGGTATTCTCCTTCGTCGTCGCGATTTGCAGTTTGATCTTCGGGTTGCACGAGCGCGAGGCCCTGATGAGCCGGTCGTGCATTCTCACCCGCATGTTGCTCACCTCAGGCACCGCCGTCGCGGCGGCGTATGCGATTATCTACGTGGTGATGTACGCCACGATCAGCCGCCGCGTGGCGGGTTTGACGGTGGTCTCGTACTTCATCTTCGGCTCGTCCATGCGACTCTGTGCTTGTTGGGCCATTCACAAGACTCACCGCGGACTACTGATTGTGGGATCGAAGTCGCTTTTCGAATCATTCGCCAGCGAGCAGAAGAACGGCCTGATGCCCGAGTATCGGCTGATCGGATTCGCGGATCACGGCGACCGGCCGACGCAGGACATCAAGGACTCGAATTACGTCGGTACGATCGGTGAGGCCATGGACCGACTCGGCGAGTTGGGGGTGACGGAAATCGTCGTCGGTAGCGATCCGGCGCGCGATCCGCGGGTGATGGATTGGATGGTGCCCTGCCTGCAGAGGGGCTGTCGCGTGACCAACGAAGCGATTTTCTACGAGCGGGCGACGGGGCAGATTCTGGTCGAGGAAATTACGCCTCACTGGTTCCTTTTCGCCGATCTCAAGGCCCACTGTGACGAGCACGCGACGCTGAAACGGCTTGTCGATCTGCTGACCGGCGTCGTGGGGCTGTGCCTGACGGCGCCGTTTTGGCCGCTGATCGCTTTGGCCGTCAAGCTGGGCGACGGCGGGCCGGTGTTTTACGGTCACGATCGCGTCGGGCAGAACGGCAAGATTTTCCGCCTGCATAAGTTCAGGACCATGCGGACGGACGCGGAAAACGGCAAGAGCGTTTGGAGCGTGCCCAACGATCCCCGGGTGACCCGCGTGGGTCGCTTTCTCCGTCGCACGAGATTGGACGAGCTGCCCCAGCTCTACAATGTGATCATGGGGCACATGTCGATCGTGGGCCCGCGGCCGGAGCGCCCCGACATTGTCGGCAATCTCTGCGAAGCCCTGCCTTATTACGCCGAACGCCACCTGGTCAAGCCGGGTGTCACCGGTTGGGCACAAATCAGTTTTCGCTACGGCTCTTCCATCGCGGACGCCAAGCGCAAGCTGCAATTCGATTTGTATTACCTGAAGCACATGTCCTTCGAGCTGGATATCATGATTCTGTTCCGCACGCTGGGTACGTTCCTCCGCGGGGCGTGCTGAAAGTTTTTATGTCGCACCCGCCGCCACTCGCCTAGCCTTTGGTA
>JADFIX010000341.1 GCA_022566435.1 Planctomycetota bacterium | reverse complement strand
GCCGCCGCAAACGCGACGGACGGATACCGTGGAGCGACTTCCGTCGCCTCCTCGAGCGATATCCCATCCCGGCCGCCCACCTGCCGCCATCCGTAGCCAACCCCTGATTCGAGGGAGCCGTATGCATAAGAACATGCACGTACGGATCTATGGGAGCCGTGGGGGAGCAATCCCCCATGGCCACCCGGCCAGGGCAACGCCCTGGGGACCGGAACGCAAAAACGTAGGAGCCCTGAAAGGGCGCAACAGACAAAGTCTTAAGTCGCCATCGTCTTTCAGTTTGATGAATGGAACGTTTGGGATCGATTGTTTGTAGCACCCCTTCAGAGCTTTTTGGTCATGTGCGTCGCCGACCCAGGGCGATGCCCTGGGCTCTCACATGTGGCTGCCCTTTCAGGGCGAAGCGTGACCGCACCCGTGGCGTAGATCGACGCTAGTGACTTGCGCAGATCGAGGCTAGCGACATGTGTAGAGCAACGAGGGCGTGAGCCCGCGGAATGAAGAAACGGCAAACACACAATCCACGAGCGTTAGCTCGACCATATAACGAACTCCGCCGAAAGGATGATCTCCACTGCGCGACATCTGCATCTTGAACCTGTCCTATTCGCCGTATCTGTTTAGCGCCAGCGGTGATTTGTAGAACCGCTTCCTGCGAAGGCTGGCCGCATTCTGCCGACTCGACTGACGTCCCTCCAACCCTTCTCCCGGCTGGGTTTCCCCAATGCTTTCGGCCAGGGTTTGCCGATTGTTATTGATGCAAGGAACCGAATGCCCGCATGGACGCGGGTTGTGGGGATTGCCAGGATGGCCCGGCCGACTTACGAACAGCTCGAAGCGCGCGTCCGACAGTTGGAAGCGCAGAACGCCAGACTCGAAGCCCGCATCGCCCACCTCGAACGGCTTCTCGAAAAAGCCACCCGCGACGGCAAACGCCAGGCGGCGCCGTTCTCCAAAGGACCACCCAAGGAAAAGCCCAAGAAGCCGGGCCGCAAGAGCGGCACGAAGTACGGGCCGAAGGCCCATCGTCCGCTCCCGGAGCAAGAACCGGACGAGATGATTGACGTGCCACTGCCCGAACAATGCGACGAATGTGGCGGTGCCGTTGATGAAGATCACGTCGATCAACAAGTTCAGATGGAGATTCCCCGGCGACCGATCATCCGACGATTCGACATTAACGTTGGGCAGTGCCGCCGCTGTGGCAAGCGCTTTCGCCCGCGGCACGCGTGGCAGACCTCCGATGCGGTCGGAGCGGCCGCCTCGCAGTTGGGTCCGGATCTTCAGGCCATGATCGCCATGATGAAGGACAAGTATGGTCTGAGTGACGGCGACATCTGCGGATTGCTGAAGGATGGGTTGCGTATTCCCGTCACCCGGGGCGGAGCGGCCCACGCGGTTCTCCGCGCGGGCAAGCGGGTTGAACCGCTGTATGAGGTGCTCAAGCAACTCGTCCGTCGCGCCGACGCCGTCTATCCCGATGAGACTGGGTGGAAAGTCGGTGGCGTCTTGAAGTGGATGTGGGCGTTCGTGACGGACACGGTGACGGTTTATGTCATTCGTCCCAGCCGTGGAAAAGACGTCCCCCAGGAAATCCTTGGCCCCGACTACGACGGGCGAATGATCCACGACGGCTGGTCGCCGTATGATTCGTTCGTGCATGCCATTCACCAGCAATGCCTTGAGCATTTGCTCCGGCGCGCGACGGAACTTCTGGAGAAGGCAACAGGCACCGCGGCGCGATTCCCGAACCGGGTGAAGAAGTTCCTCCAGGATTCACTTGCACTTCGCGATCGGCGCGATGCCGGCAGGATCAGCGAGCGCGGGTTGGCCGTGGCGCGCGGGCGTCTTGAAAAACGACTGGATCGCCTGTTGAACTCCCGCTGCACCCACGCCGGCAATCGCAGATTCAGAAATCACTTGGCCAAACATCGCCAGGAGATTCTCACCTTCCTCTACCACCGGGACATCGAGGCGACCAACTGGCCGGCCGAGCAGGCGATACGACCGGCGGTGCGCAACCGCAAGCTCTTCGGCGGAAATCGAACATGGTCCGGCGCCGCCGCGCAGGAGCGCCTTGGGAGCTTCTTCGCCACTTGCGGGAAAAACACCATCTCGACCCTCGACACCCTCTCCCGCATCATCTGCCGACCAATTCCTGCAACCTGATGCATTCAGGCGCTAAACAGATACGATTCGCCTTCTCGTTTGACCACAATACGGCGAGCACGCTTCGTTTTTATAGTTTCTTAGGGTAGAGATGAGGCTGTACAAAAAATAAACAGTCACTGTAGGTGCTGACCGAATTCGGCTAACGCGAAAACATAGGGCGGAATTTGGATTGCATTGCATTATTCGGCGCCGTATAATCGTCCTCGTTCGCGAGGCTATGTAATGTACGAATCACTTCAACGAGGGCGACCGATGAAAACGACATCACTCTGCCGGACGAGTTACCTGTTCTTGCCGTTTTGTGTAGCCAGTTTGCCGGCCGCTCATGCCGGCACCGTCTGGTACGTCGACGCCGATGCCACCGTCGCGTCACACGATGGCGCAAGTTGGTGTAGCGCATTCGTTCATTTGCAGGATGCGCTGGCCATTGTCTCGTTCGGCGACGAGATTCGCGTGGCCAACGGTACATACCGGCCGGATCTAGGGGGAGGGCAAACGCTCGGCGATCGAGAATCTTCCTTCTATCTAGTCCGAGGCGTCAGCCTACGCGGTGGATACCCCGGCTGCGGCGCGTCCAACCCGGACGATCGTGACATCGGCATCTACGAGACGGTTCTTAGCGGCGACCTCGATGACGATGACGGTCCCGATTTTCTCAACTACAACGAAAACAGCTATCATGTCGTCGCAAACGACGACCCGTCAACCTCAGCGCAGAACACCATTCTGGACGGTTTTACCGTCTCCCACGGGTACGCCGACGGCCCAAACTTCGGACCGTCGCCGGAGAGCAAGGACCAAGGTGCAGGCGTGAACTTGTATTATGGACCCGTGACGTTGACCTTCTGCACGTTTCGCGACAACTTCGCATCCAACCACGGCAATGTGAACGATCATGCCGGCGCGGTGATCACCCAATGCGAGTTTCGACAAAACAAGTCCGAAGGCTGGGGCGGCGGATTGTTTATCGCCCCCGGCATCAACACCCTGGTCCAAAATACCGCGTTCATGAATAACCATACCAACGGCGCGCTGGGCGGCGGTGGAGCCGTCGTCGTGGGTGGAGATGCGCAATTTACGAATTGTGATTTCTCCAATAATACGTCTTACGCGGCCGGTGGCGGCCTTTACATCCATAGCGGTGCAAGACCCACGTTGACCAAGTGCACGCTGTCGCGAAACGTTGCGTATTTCGATGGCGGGGGCATGTATTGCGAATTCAGTCAGCCGACAATCTTGCAAACCGATTTTGTCGACAATTGGGCCCACTTAGTAGAGGCTGCCGACGGTGGCGGAGGTATCTTCTTTGTTCAGAGTGATCCGTATCTTTCGGATTGTAAGTTTTCAGGAAATTCGGTCGCGGTCGTCGGCATCGCCGGCAGAGGCGGCGGTATCTACAGTGTCCAAAGCGCGCTCACCATACGCAAGTCGGTTTTCGATACCAATCAAGGGGGCGATGGCGGCGGTCTGTTCGTGGCGTCTTGGTCAGTGCGTTTATTCAACTGCAAACTCTTTGCCAATACGGGGTCGTCGGGCTCAGCCATTTATTGCAGCAATAGTGCGGACTGCGAAATGGTCAATTGTATGTTTGTCGCGAACCACGGCCAGGCGGGAACGATTTTCTCCTACGGATCAGACGGTGAAAGCACGTTTGTCAATTGCACGGTCTTCGGTAACACCGCCAACGCTACCGACCGGGCCGGTATCTTTCAGGGTGCGGGACGGCACACCAACGTCTACAACACCATCGCTTGGGGAAACGGAAACGGCCAAGCCTCTGCGCAGATCTTCGTAGGGGATGGCACTACACTCGACCTGCAAAATAGCCTCGTACAGGCCGGTTCGGCGAACCCCTGGAGCGATCCGTTGTTCGTCAATCCTGCCGGCGCAGACGGAACGCTGGGCACCGACGACGACGATTTACGAATCGGTCCTGGATCTCCCGCGATCGGTGCCGGGAACAATGCGTTGCTGCCCCCGGATAGCGTCGACCTGGATGACGACGGAAACGAGGATGAACGGATACCCATCGACCTCTACGATTTTGAACGAATCGGGGGCGAAGTGGTCGATATCGGTGCGATTGAGTTCGGAAGTCGTCTTGCGGTCCCGTCCGCCTCAGCCTGGGGTCTCACGGTGATGCTGTTGCTGGTCGGCACGGCGGGCACGCTTGTCATACGGCGCCGTTCGGAAGTCAAGGCCCCTGTTTCGGCTTGAGCGCCACTTTGCGTAATGCCCGACGTATTTGACGGTGATGACGGTTCGGGCTCAGGCATGATTTGTGGCTCCTTTGGAATCGGTTTCTCGCACGCACGAGTATACAGTCGCGTAAGGTGGGTGCCATACCCACCTATTGATTCGCCGAGAAAACAGGTAGGTCAAACGACTCACCCTACCGGTTGATTGTCAATCGCGCCACGGCGCACAAGCATGTCACGCACAATACCGCGTGCGCCGGCGGCCGTACTTGTCCAGCATTTGCGCCAGCGAAGAACCACCGGGCAGACCGCGCGTACCTCGCAGAAGAGCCTTATCCACCGTACACCAGGTTTCACCTTCGGTTCGCGGGATTTTTCCGGCGAGCACAGCAGGCCGCCTGCGGTTCCGCTTATGAAAAGCGTCCGCCCAGGTGAGAATCTGCTTGATCGTCAACCGCGGCAAACCCTTGCGGTTCCGCGCGTTTCTTCGCTGTGACAAGAACTTGGCAAGCGATGTTCCGCCGGGCAACCCGCGAGTACCCATGAACAACGCCGCGTTGACCGCGCTCCATGTATCGTCCAGCGTCCCGTGGATCCGGCCCGACGCGATGATAGGCCAACGACCGGTACGTCGATGATGCGCATCCGCCCATTTCAGAATCTTACTGATGGTCAGCGCTGGGCGATCCTTCCGGTTCCACTTCCCACGATGACGACCGAGCAACCGCGCCAAAGACGAACCGCCCGGCAATCCTCGAAGTCCAAGGTTCAGTGCGTTATCGATTTTTTTCCAGTTCATGCCGAATACCGCACCCGCAGGGCCGCTTTCCACCATCGGCCAGCTTTCCGTCCGCCGCTTGTGCTCGTCCGCCCATTCCAGAATCCGCTTGATGGTCAGGCGCGGTTTGTATTTCTGGCTCGCTACGCCGAGATATCGATACAACATCTCGCCCAGCGAAGTCCCACCACGGAACCCCCGCCCGCCTATGCGGAGCGCATGGTCGATGGCCTGCTGGCACGCGGTCACCGGGTGCAGCTGATCCGCCCGAAGCAGCACGCCGCCGATGCACCCCAGTGCGACGGCCCGCTGCGC
>JADFIX010000340.1 GCA_022566435.1 Planctomycetota bacterium | reverse complement strand
CGACTTCGACATCGGCAACAACATCAAGAGCGGTTTCGGACCTGAAAGTCTTTCCAACTTTCCGTGTGAAGACGAGAACTATGCGGGAACGTTTACGGTACCCCCGGGCGATTACGCCTATCAGATCATGGCGGGCAAGTTCTGCGCGGGTACGTCGCCCGCCCAGTCGTGCGACACCGTCGACGACTGCGAAGGCGCGGCATGTGTGGCAAGTACGCCCGACTACACGGTCCACTTCACGGTTGAATCATGTCAGATCGCCGCGTGCTGCGTCGACGAAACGTGCATCGAAACCAATAGGCTGGATTGCGAGGCACAGGACGGTAGTTTCCTTGGTGACGGCGATCAGCCGGTCACGACCTGTCAAGCGAGCCTCTGCACCCTGGGTTCCTGCTGCGTAAACGGTGGGTGCAACGACGATGAATTCCACAACACGAAGGCTCAATGCGAAGAGCAAGACGGTGTTTTTTTGGGTGGCGTTACTTGTGAAGAGGACCCCTGCCCGGCGTGTCCTTATGATACGGCGGCGAATTGCCAGCAGGTGCAGACGATCTCCGGCCCGACGCCGCTTATGGACCGAAACCCTGTGCGCGGTTCGGATGAAATGACTGCATCGGTCTTAGCCGACGACGTCAAGTTCGGCGGCACCGAAGTGAATCAGATTTGCTGGAACACCGGATTCTTCGCGGCGCCGTGCTGTGACAACGGCGGCTGTATTATACAGAACATCGACACGACCTGGCAGATTCGGATCTACGGACCAAACCCGGACTGCGATGCGATTCCAGGTCCTGATCTGGGTATGTCGAACATCACAGTGCTCAATAAAGTCGAGGGCACCGGGGCGGCGACGGCCACATGGCAATACTCCGGGTCTTTGGATACCCCGATCGATCTGCCGAATGGCGGTTTCTGGGGCGATACCTATTGGTTCGAAGTTTCCGGGTTCGGTCAGCCCGACTGTGAAGTACGCGCGATCTGGTCACGCGACCATGGAAATGAGCATCACGCGGTCTCCACATGGACCGCCTTCGAACCCTTCCCCCACGTCTATTCACCGGATCAGACCGGGCGCGTCGACGTTGGATTCTGTGAAAACTCAGGCATTTTGAAACCCGACGACGTTCTCGGTTCCTGCTGCATATGCCCTGCGAATTGCCAAGAAGACGTCTCGCAGCGCGACTGCGATTCGATCCGAGGTGTCTGGTCGGCGTGCAAAACCTGCGCGGAAACGCAGTGTGGAAACGCACCGGACAACGACGACTGTGGATCGGCGTATGTGGTCACCAACGTTCCGTTTGATGGCGGTCAACTCCTCATTGTCGGCGAAAACATCTGCGCCACCGACGATGGTCCCGCGCTTTCGGCCGATCCGAACACCGGTGGCTGCTGGGAATCGCTTTCCGGCGGTGCGGATATGCACAACGACGTGTGGTATTCGTACAGGGGAGAGGTCTGTGGCGATCTGACGGTGGAAGGTTCCGGCGGGGCGGATATGGACCTGATGATCGCGATTTATGATGCGTTGAATGGCTGCCCGTTGACCACAGAAGATGAGTTGGCCTGCGGCGACGAAACGAGTCCCCTCGCGGGCGGAATGGCCACTGCCACATCGCGGGTTTTTCAGGGTCAGGATCTGCTGGTCCGTGTTGGTGGTTGGAACGACGAGGTGCCTGGCGGCTTCAACGGCGACCCGCGCGGGACCTTCGAATTGCAATGGTCGCTGGCGTTGAACTGCCCCTCGGTTCTTTCGCCGACGCCTGCGCTTGCGCCGCACAATTTTTCGAAGAATCGCTACATTTCCATCGACACAAGCGGAGTAACCGGACGGAATGCGGGCCACTCGTTCGATCTCCGGCTTACACTGGCCGACACGCTGGTAAACAATGCGGTCGGGCAGATCGGATCGGTGTGGTGGGCCGGGTGTGTCGATGCGGATTGCTTCTCGGTGGTCGGACAATCGCGGCCGTTCACCTCGCCGGACTGGTCGGCTTGTCCGATCGTACATCTGACGGGCTGTCCGATTATTCCGACCTCGACGTATCACATCGTGTCGGTTGACGTTGACGAAGTGTCCGATTTTCCCTTGGAGATACAAACGGCCGCCAAACCGGGCGTCAAATGGTGGGGCGACGTTGTGGGCTCGTTTACCGGGCCCAATGGGAATCCACCAAATGTATGGACGCCGCCGAACCTTGTCGTGAACGCGGACGACTTCGTGGCGGCGATTAAGACATTTCAGGACCGCTGCTCATTCAGCGCAACCCATCTGTCAGTGTCAGACGTCGCACCGGCCCAAAACGGCGCGCAGATCAATCTAATCGTCAATATAGAAGACGTGTTTTCGATTATCTTAGGTTTCCAAGGAACTGAGTACCCCGGCGGGGCCATCGATCTTTGCCCGGACGCGTCTTGTCGGGAGGAAACACCCGAGCCGTGTCCGGGCGACCCGGATCCCTGCCCGGGCGGTACTCCCTGTAATGACCACAATTTCTGTACGGTGGGTGATGTCTGCCAAGGAGGTCAGTGCGTATCCGGCGATCTCAACCCTCTATGCCTCCCGGGCCCCGAGCCGGGTACCCAGTCGAATGAGTATGCGATGCCGTGCCATTGCTCGTCATGTAGCACTGGCTCAGCTATCCCGGGACAAATGCATTCGGTGTATCTGTTTTCCGGAGAGTTCTACGAATCGACGGTCGACTTGCGAATTCCCGGACGCGGCATCGATTTTGTTTGGGGGCGGAAGTACCGGTCGCGGATCGGCCCCGACACCGCGATGGGGAACGGATGGGACTTTTCCTATAACATTTTTCTAGAACAAAGCGGGGCGAATCTGATCGTGAACAACGGCGATAGCCGCCGTGATACTTATGACCTGCAAGGTGACGGCACGTGGACGCGAAGCGAGTTTTTCCGAGTCATCGAGCAGAATCCTGACAACTCTTTCACATTAACGTGTCCGGATACGGGTTCGTGGAATTATCATGCTTTCGACGGCACATCAATGGCCGGAAAAATCAAGGAAATCCGCGATCGCAACGGAAATAAGTTGACCTTCCATTACGACGGACTTGGACGCTTGGTTACGATTCACGATGCGCTCGACACGGCTGCCCACAACCGAGACATCACCATCGACTACGACGGTCTCGATGCCGACGCGCATATCGTCGCGGTGAATGACTTCGCTGGTCGATCCGTGACGTACACTTACTACAACGGTGTCGAGCCGGGCGGTAATGCGGGTGATCTCAAGACGGTGACGACGCCCGCGGTGATCAACACGCCCGAGTTCCCGATCCCTCCCGGTCATGAATATCTCAATGGAAAAACCACCGTGTACACCTACTCGACCGGTTTCGCGGACGATCTTCTCAATCACAACCTCTTGACGATCACCGACCCGAAGGGGCAGGTTTATCTTGTCAACGAGTATTATCCCGCCACGCAGCCGAATGATCTGAGTTTTGATCGCATCAAAAAACAAACCAGGGGCGATTTCGGTGACGTCAGCGACATCGTCTACGTGGGTCAGGCTCCAAACGCGGCCAACAACTTCGCCACGATGAAGGCGATCGTCAACGACCGTGTAGGGAACGTGAAGGAGCTGTTCTTTGATTCCGAGAATCGTGGGGTCATGGAGCGAGAATACACCGGCCGGGCACCGAATCCCGACTCGCCCACCACGGAAACCGGCAACCGACCCACCGGACAGCTCAGACCTGGCGATCCCACGGTTTTTGTGACGCGTTATGAGTATAATTCCGATTCTCTCCTCACAAGAACGATAGATGCCAACGGGAATCAATTTGATCGTACGTACGACGATACCAACCCCAACCGTCGCTCGCAGGGCAATTTGCTGGAGAAATGCAGAACGCCGGAGGTGAACCTTGGCGGCGATCAGGCGCAGATCTGCGAGAGCTACGAATACGACGACGAAATCGGCGGCTGCTGCGGCACCAATTTTGTGACCAAACATGTCGATGGCCGTGGACACGAGACGACTCACACCTACGACGACAGCGGCAACCGATGCCACACCGAGCATCGCGAACCTTCGATCGTGGAAGATTTCACTTACAACGAGTTTGGGCAGATGACGTCACACGTTCTTCCCGATAACGGAGGCGGTCACCGGCGAATGGACGTCTATACGTACTACGACAGCGGCCCGCCATTCGGCTATTTGAAGGACGTCATCGTTGACGCACCGGCAGGAATGGCGCCACCACCGTGGTTTTGCCCGGTGCCGCCTCTTCCTGGCGGCCCCAATTTCGCGCTGACGACGAGCTACGAATACAACTTGGTTGGGCGGACCAACCGCATCATCGACCCGCGTGGCCACGACACACAGTACATCCGCAATCAGTTGAACCAAACGGTTCGTCGGGTATCCCGCGAGGTGTCCAACGGCAGCGGCGTGCGGTATGAGCGCGACACTTTCTTCGATCCGAACGACAACGTTGTGCGCGTGGACATCCAAAACACAGACGACCTCGGCGCCGAGCAAACCAACACGCATTTTACCGCGGTCTACGAGTACGAGATCCTCAACTACCGGACGAAGACTTGTAAAGAAGTTGGCGACTTCACCGCCACGATTGCCGGGACACAGGAAGTTCCGATCTGTGCGGGCCTGCCCGACAGTGAGTTTCTCAGCATCGAATACGCCTACGACGCCAATCGGAATCGAACATCGGTCAACTATGGTGAGGCGGTCGAAGGGCGGCAGCCCAACAACGTTGTGGAAACGCTCTACGACGAGCGCGATTTGACTTTCAAGGTCATCCGCGCGCCCGGCGATCCGGATCAATCGACCACGCAGTACGACTACGACAATAACCGCAACCTCATCCGAACCAGCCAAGGAATCGAGGATGTGGCCGCCCCCCGGATCTCGCTGAGTACCTACGACGGCTACGACAGGCGCGTAACATCTACCGATCCGATGGGCAATGTGACGATCTATCACTACGACCCCAACAACAACCTCGGCGGCTTCCAGGACGCGGCCGAGACCATTCGCAATCCGTTCGCGGTTCGTGTTGAGGGCGAGCTCGATGACGTGCAAGGATCGGCCGGCAACGTTCGCCTCTCAGAAACGTGGACTCAGTACGACAAAATGGATCGCATGATTTTGAGCGAGGTGGAATTCTTCGAAGCTGACACGCAAACGGCGATTCTCATACCGGGCGTACCGACACCTGGTAAGTCGACGACAACGACGCAGTGGAGCGACAATTCGCAGGTCACTCAGGTAGTCAACGACAACGGCCATCGAACAGACACGGCCTACGACACGGCCAATCGTCGCCGCGTCCTGACCGATCACCTTAACAATATGATAAACTATGTGTACGACAACAACTCCAACGTCACCGCGATGGTGGAAGTGGAGAAGTCCGACCTGGGCGGACAGGACCAATCATTCACTACGACCCACACGTACGACAATCTCGATCGG
>JADFIX010000339.1:2347-5479 GCA_022566435.1 Planctomycetota bacterium | reverse complement strand
CGATTCTTGAGAGCCCAGCAGCGCTTCGAGTCCCCGGAAGACCTGGCCGAACAGATCGAACAGGACGTTCGACGTATCAGGACTGAGGACTGAGGACTGAGAACTGAGGAAGTTGTCAGTAAAGAAGTTGTCAGTTGTCAGTGGGGACTGAGAACCGAAGACTGACGACTGATAACTGATAACTGATAACTGATAACTGACTAACGACACCTGACGATCCCGAGGTTGATGTTGATTTCGAGATCGAGCGTACGTCTACGGCGTGGGTTGTTCGGTGTGCCCTTGCGGTCGAACTCGTGGGCGATGCCCTCGTCCTGTTAACCGCCAGACGATTTCGTGACGATCGCATCGGTCATCAACCGTCGATCGCGACGAGGCCCGCCCCGATGGGGCTCGGTGTCGTCTCGCCCCGAGCCTCAGCCATCAGCCGTGAGCCATCAGTCATCGGCCGACGACGAAGATCCCCTCGCTTGACCGCTGATTGGTAGGAAGCGATACTCGATCCTGTTTCTTTCCGGTGCGATCTTATGAATTGGGCATCTATCGAACTACTGGTCCTCGACGTCGACGGGGTATTGACCGACGGTCGTATCCTGTCCTCGGTCGAGGGGGGCTGGGAAAAGTCGTTCTACGTACAGGACGGCTGCGCGATCAAGCTTTGGTCGCAAATGGGCGGACAGGTCGCGATTATCTCGGGGCGCAGCGAGCCGGCCCTCGATCGTCGTGCCGCCGAACTCGGAATTCAAACGGTTTTCAAGGGCGTGTCCGATAAAACCGCCGCCCTCGAGGCCATTCTTTCTTCGTCGGAAACTGACGCGCGATGCGTGGCGTATGTGGGTGACGACTTGCCGGACCTCGGGCCGATGTCGAGGGTGGCCTTTCCGGTGGCCGTGGCGAACGCCCATTCCGCCGTCAAGAGGTCCGCCCTGTACGTGACTTGGCGGGCGGGTGGTCAGGGCGCTGTGGCGGAGGTCGTGGAGTTCCTGCTTCGTAAACAAGGGCGCTGGTCCACCGCGTCTTACACCGCGATAGGCGTGGACGGGAAATCATGATGGGAAACGCGTCAAAGAGAAACAGGCGGCGAGCCGGCGGGGCCGTCCGAACGCTCGTCGTGGCGTCGGCGACGCTGGCCATCCTCTTCGTATGCTATTCGATCTATCAATACAGCCAGCTCGATCACGACCGCTCGACCGCGCCTCAGCCGCGCGTGCCGGTGAATACGCCGCGATCAATGGCCGAGCACACCACGCCGTCGGATGGCAGTGAACTCGCCGCCAGCGGTACGGCGGTCTCGATCGGCGCCGCCTCGATCGGACGGGGTCGCAGGATCAAGATTTCGGTCTTTGCGCGGGAGGGAGACCGGGCGCAGCTTGAAATCGCGGTGAAAGATTACGCGCCGATCAAAGAGTCGCCGAACGAGTTTTTCTTGAGCGAGCCGGAGATCCGCTTACGGACCAAGGACGGACGCACGGTCCGTGTGACGGCGAGGGAAGGCATCCTCGATGCCGAGCGGCGAGGCGCCGGCGGGCTCGACCCTCGACGTGGACGGCTGCGCGGCGATGTGGTGATCGAAATAGACCGCCTGACCGAATCGGAGTGGGCGGCGCTAACACCGGTCGATCGGGCGCGCATTGAAAAAGACCAATCGAACGTCATGACCGTCTATGTCGATGAGATCGAATTCGACATGGAATATGGGAAAATACTGGTACCGCGGGGGCACTTGCGATTGGTTGCCAGTGATATCGAGTTTGAGGCGGAAGACTTGGAAGTCCGTTTCGACGAAGAAGAGGGACGCGTGGAATACCTTCGGATCGATCATGGTGGGCGATTCGTTTTTCGTGAACTTGGCGACCAACTTCGGCTCACCATTCCGAGCACAGATGTCCAACCCACGCGACGAACCTCGATCGTGGCTTGGATGCGCACTGCGATCGAAACCGCCCTTAAATCCCGGGCACCGCAGGCGCTGTCCACGGAACCGCCGAACGAAGCCGACGATACGAAATCAGTTGCGGATGAAACACCTGTTTTTCAACCCGATTCGGACGACGACGAGAAAACCAAACCACCGATTCGGTATTTTGCCCGATTCGAGGGGAATGTCGACGCACGGCAGTATGTGGGCGGCGTGCAACGGGCGAGGATGCAGTCCGACACCTTGGAAATCCTTCGAGCGCTGACTCAGAAAGACCGGGCTCGTACCGGCGATCGGTCCGCACAAGATCAAGCGGCCTCCGAAGAACCGCAAGCCGATGGACCGCGTGAGAAAGTCGAACTTTCCTGGACGGGAAAATTGCTTCTCGAGGCGCTGACGCCGACTCATGACCGCTGGACGAAAGACGAAGTGTCGCGCGTGAAGGCGATCGGCGATCCGGTTCAGATCGAGAGCCCGCAATGGCACGCCCGGTGCAGTGAGTTGGCGTTCGACCCGAAACGTTCCCAAGTATGGCTCACCGGTTCGTCGGACAAGCCGGTCGTTGTTCGTTCCCCCACTCAAGGTGTCATGACCGGCGTCTCGATGTTTACGAAGCGGACCGATGATCAACTCTACATGCGAGTGACCGGCCCGGGCACACTGCACCGGCTCGAAAACACCGGCGACGATCCCGAGTCGAAAACCTCGGCAACTGAGGAACAAGCGCAATCCGTCGTGCATTTCGCGGAGCAGATGGAAATCAAGGGGCGGTTCGTCACCAAGACGACGTTGGATTTCACCGGCGGCATTTCCACGCGGGAATATCGCGTCATCGAACGCGCCGAGTTCCGTGGTGATGCCAGATTGGTCGAGGGCGACACAAGTATGAACGCCCAAGTGGTGACCCTGTTTTTTGACGATAAACTATTCTGGCGCAATAACAAACCAGCGATCAGGCGAATCACCGGCGACGGCCAAGTCGTGATGACCCGAGCGTCGGACCGAATGACCTGCGGGAAAATCGACATTCTGCTGACCACCGGTATCGACGGTCGCCCCATCCCTCTGTCGACCACGGCCGTCGACAATGTGGTAGCGAATCAGGGCGAGCGATCGATTCGGGCCCGTGACAAGCTGGTCATCGAGTTCGAAACGGTGACCAAGCCTGCGCCGCCGTTCGACCCGGTCAAAGCGCGGGCCGTAGCGATCGCCGC
>JADFIX010000339.1:0-2337 GCA_022566435.1 Planctomycetota bacterium | reverse complement strand
CACGACGATCGACTGGTCGGAGATACGGCGAACGCACGAATCCAAGACGCGAACCGAAGTCGGTGTGAAGAGGCTGGTGGCGGACGGTGAAGTCACCATCGTGGACCCGACGGACGGTCTCGACATTCGGGCGGACCGCGTAGATTGTCATTTGACGGATGGAAGTGAGATCAGCACCGCGCTGGTCGTGGGCACCGACGCCCACCCGGCGAGCGCAAAGCTGCGCGACTTGACGGTCACGGGTGCGGAAATCCAGCTCAATGTGCCGGACGAATGGGCAATCGTGCCTGGGCCGGGCCGAATGACTTTCCACTCGTACAAGGACCTGGACGGTCGTGCAGTCGCAGAATCCATCCCCATTTCCGTGACCTGGCAGGAGCGCATGAAGTATCAGGGTCGAGAAAACCGGGCGGCGTTCGTGGGGGATGTCCATGCCGCTTCCGCGTCCACCACAGTCGACTGCGACGACCGGCTCATCGTGGAATTCGACGAAGTCGCCACACCTTCTTCCGCCCACGCGACCGAGGAAGATTGGTGGATATTCCATGACCTGTTCGCCGAGCTGAGCGGCGCGGGCAAGGACCAGCGTCGTAAGATCGAGCGTCGCAGCTTCTCCAAAGAACCCGCCCATATTCTCGCCACGGGCAAGGCCAGAGTCGAAACTTCGGTTTTCGATTTGGATTCCGGCGAGCGTGAGAGCCGTGCCTTACTCATCGGACCGCGCCTGTCCCTCAATCTCAGGTCGGATGTATCGAAGATGCTTATCGAGGGACCGGGAAAGCTCCTGCTCGAAGACTTCCGCCCCGCGCAGGAACCCAATGAGTCCAAGAAAACGAAACCGAAGAAAGACACCGGGTTTTTCTCCATGGCTCGTAATTCGGGACCCTCGAAAACGTTGATCGAGTGGAAGCAGCTCATGTGGTACGACTTCTCGATCGATCAAACCCGATTCGAAGGCGAGGTCAGTCTCAAGCACTTTAGCGGTGCGGTATTGGAGAAGTATTTCGGGGTCGCGAAAGCGGGCGGGGCCGGCACGCCTCCCGGCCGGGAAACGTACTTGACCTGCGACGTGCTCACGGTGGATTTCTTAGACCGTAACGCCCGCCGACGAGAACCGAAACAACGACAAATGGGCGGTTTGAGCGGCGATCGCCTCCGCCAGTTTCAAGCCTCCGGTTCAGTGGAATTGCAGGATGAAACGGAGAACCTCTGGCTTCTGGCGGACCGCTTGGTGTTCGAGCGAGATCGGCAGATTCTGGCGATCTACGGATTACCGAACCAGCGGGCTCGTATTTATCGCTATGGAAAAGGCACCGCGCACGGCACGATACAAGTCGAGCGGGCGTTCTATAATCTGGCCACCGGCGAGTTGGAGTCGGTCAATGTGTCGGGAAGCGGGCGATAGACTCCCCCGTTTCGCGACGCTCACCGGAACACGGCTTCACCGGCCTCGCAGCGCACACGCCCATCGTGGATCATTTGAATGGCCTCAGGATATGCCACGCACTCCTCGTCGAACACTTTGACAGCCAGTGAGTCTACGGTTTCACCCGGTATAACGGCGACCTGCCTTTGCAAAATGATCGGCCCGTGGTCGTATTCGTTGTCGCAGAAATGCACCGTGCAGCCGCTTACGACCCGTCCCACTTTGAGCACCGCCTCGTGGACGCGCCGGCCGTACATCCCCTTTCCGCCGAAATCGGGCAGCAGCGCGGGATGAATATTGATGACCTTTCCCGTGAGCGGCTCGGGGATATGCCACAATGACAGGAAGCCGGCCATACAGACGAGATCGGGAGCGCCGACCGCGATGCTGATTTCCTTCTGGAACGCCTCGTCATCGAGTTTTCGCCGTTCGACGACGATGGTGTTCAATCCGGCGGTCCGCGCCCGCTCGACGCCTTTCGCATCGCCGCGCGAACTGATGACCACGCTGATTTCCGCATCGAGCGTACCCTTGCGGATACACTCTTGAAGGTTCAAGACGGTTTTGCCGCCACCGGAAATCAGGGCGGCGAGTTTGAGCTTCGGGCCTTTCAAGAATCGGTCCCCACGGCACAGGCAGTTGCCGACTTCATACCATCAACCTTTGGTTCGAACTTGTCGTCAATCGGGTCGGCGATCAAGAAACTTCCTTGGCGCGATCGCCTCGATCCTTCCGAAACAAATCAATTCGCATCCACTTTCTTGAATGCCATCGATACCACAGAAACACGCCGGTCACAACGATGAAGCTCGACGCCGCGATCCAGGGACCCAGACTTTGAAGCTGGGGAAAAAGGACAGCCGCGGTCCATCCACCACCGAGGATGATGACCCAACTGCCGACGATAAACA
>JADFIX010000338.1 GCA_022566435.1 Planctomycetota bacterium | reverse complement strand
GAAGTTCTTTCGCAACTTCGTGTTGAGTTTTGCGATGAATCGTTCAATGAGTGCCGGGACATCCTCAACTCGGTCGCGCAACGGTGGGATCTCAATGGTCACAATGGCGAGCCGGTAATACAAGTCAGCGCGAAAGCGGCCATTCTTTACGGCCCGCTGGAGGTCCGTATTCGTCGACGTAATGATTCGTGTGTCCACACGTACCGGTTCCGTCGCCCCGACCGGAAGAAAGCTCTGCTGCTCGACCGCCCGAAGCAGCTTGGGCTGGAGTTCGAGCGGTAGATCGCCGATTTCGTCAAGCAAGAGAGTCCCGCCGTCTGCGGCCACGAAAACGCCTTCAGCACGGCTATCTGCGCCAGTGAACGCACCCTTGACGTGACCGAACATCTGGGATTCGAGCAACGCTGCCGGAATCGCAGCACAGTTCAGCGGAACGAAGCGCCCGTCCTTTCGCGGTCCGTTGTGATGGATCGCGCCGGCGATCAGCTCCTTCCCCGTTCCGCTCTCGCCCGTGATGAGAACCGGCGAGTTGGTTGCCGCCACGCGCTCGACCAGACGATAGACTTCCTTCATGCGCGCCGACTGGCCGACGATGTTGGCGAAATCGTACTCGGCCTGTAGCTGATGTCGGTACCATTGGATTTCCATTTGCTGAGCACGGAATTCGATCAATCGCCGGATCTTCTGGAGTAGTTCTTCGAGAATGAGCGGCTTTACCACGTAGTCGACGGCGCCTAGCCTTAGCGCGGACACGACCGTGTCGACTGATGGATGGGCGGTCATGATGAGAACGTGTGACTCGGGCGTGAGATGTCGCAGGCGCTCAAGTACTTCGATCCCTGTCATGTCTGGCAGACGGATGTCCAGCAGGATCGCTTCAAAGTCACGACCATCGACTCGTTCGATTCCTTCTTGTCCCGTCGCTGCCAAGACGCACGAGAACCCCTCTTCGCGGAGGAAATCGGCAAGTTCCTCTCGAATGGCCCGCTCGTCCTCGATGATCAAGACATCGCGTGACATGGGTTAGGTTTTCACCTCCCCCTCGGTCCGACTTTCGTCGCGAGCACCTGCCGCGGTGGCGTTTCGGTCGTTATCGGCTTGCGTTGCGCTCGACTGCTCGGTACGCGATAGTCCTCTGTAAGGAGAAATCGTGATTTGGAATTCGGTTCCTTGCCCCACTTCGCTTTCGACTACGATTTCACCGCCGTAACTTCGAACGATGCTATGACAGACGGACAGGCCTAGGCCCATACCGTCGGACGCCTTTGTGGAGTAGAAAGGATGATACAGTTGCCTAATCTGTTCCGCGCTCATACCGCTGCCGGAATCACGAAAAGTGATTGCCACGTGGCCATCGCCAATCGAACTGGAGACTAACAGTCTTCCTCCGTGCGGCATGGCGTCCAGCGCGTTGATGATTAGATTCATGAACACCTGCTGCCACCGATCGGCGTCGCCCGGAATCCTGGGAACCGCAGCGGAAAGATGTGGAACAATCTCAATCGTCTTCGCCCGCGGATCATATTGGGCTACCTTGATGGCAACGCGAAGCGTTTCGTTGACGTTCGTGGAGGAACCGTTGGCTGACAAGGGCCTTGCGACCTGGCGCATATCGTTCACGATCTTGGAGATACGCTCGATCTGCTGACCCAATGTCCGACATTGCTCGCTGAACCTCGCGTCCGCTTTGCGCTCTATTCGCTGGACGATCGCCGACATCGCCGTCAGAGGATTTCCGATTTCGTGGACGATGCCTGCGGCCATCAGCCCGAGGGCAGCCATCTTCTCCCGTTCGGCTAGGAGTTGTTGCGACTCCTCGAGTTGGGCGGTTCGATTGGCGATCGTCGATTCGAGTTCTCGATGCCAGTGCGTTACCCTCTCCTCGGTATCCTGAAGCGCCTCCGCCATTTGCTTGACGCTATCTCCGAGGATGTCCAGATCGTCTCCGGTCCCCACGCGCACTTTAGGTGCTCGTTCACCCCTTGCGATGGCCTGCGTAGCGGCGATGAGCGATTTGACGGCCTTACGTAGCCGCCAATCGAGGGCAAAGGCGGCAAGCCCGACCAATGCGGTCAGAGTAAAAACCAGCGCCAAACCTTTTAGCGCCAGGGCTTTGGCCTGTTGGTTCCCCCACGCCGTGTTGACATGGACCACTAGCGTACCGAGATGTTCTTCCGCCTGTCGAATGGGAAAGACGAACTCAAAAGTGTGTCCCTCCTCGTGAAAGAAGCCAGTAGGCTCCGGATGGAGCTCTTTTGCGTGGTGCTTATCCGGGAGCTCATCGCCCGCCACCTCGTCATGATCGAAGCGATGCTCCTGGCCAATTCGTTGCCGAGCGGTTGCTGCAACGATCCGCCCAGCCTCACTCACCACCATCGCAAGGCGAACGCCGCTGCTATGTCCAATCGCATCAATCACGCTCTGTAGCCCCGCGGTGTCACCTGCTCGCATCTCGGCTTTACAAATCTGCGCCCATGCCGCGCCGTGCTCGGACGTCGTAGCCGAGATGATCTCCTCAATCAGTTTGTGTTCCCTTGTGACATAAATCAGCGCAAGCACGTTGATGCCAAGGCATACGAGCACGAGTGTACCGCCGACGAGATGCCGAATGTTCAGGACATGTTTTCGCGTCGCTGGCAAAAGGACTACTCCGTCGCCTGCTGCCCATGGCCGGCTGCGGTCCAGCAGTGCAATCGACCGTCGGGCCGCATCGCGTCCGCGTCGGACTCTTACATGGTAACCCGGCCCCTTGAATCCAACCAAAGACCGTCGCAAGTCTGCGAAACGGGCCGCATGATTATCATTTCTGCGAAACGGCAGCCAGACCGCATCTTGCCCGTAAGCCTAGCTGGTACCCAGGTTTACGTCAAAACAAGGGTCGCGCAAACCGCTCACTGGCACGGTGTGTGCATGATCATTCCACGGTATTCGCACTGCCTGTCGAGGTGAACTGGCGAAAGGCGTGGCAGGGATGCGGGGCGACTACCTGGCGAGATGATTGCGATGAGGGCAACATATGGCGGAGCTATGGTAGTAGGGGCCATCGGCTTGGCGTTCAGCGTGACGCTCAGCCAAACGGCGTGCCGGGCACCGGTTTCCACGGCCTCCATAGCCACCACGGAAGCAATCGCCTCTCTGGAAGGGCACTCGCTATTTACGGCGCACTGCGCGGCGTGCCATGGTGCTACCGGAGGCGGCAGAGGGCCTGCGGCGATCGCCCTAAGCGTTGCACCGCGTGACTTCCGGCACGAGCGGTTTCGCTATGTCTCGACCCTCAACGGTGTGCCGACCGAAGAAGACCTGATTCAATCCATCCGGTACGGCCGGCGCTTTGGCGAGATGCCTGCCAACCCCC
The DNA here is from genome assembly GCA_022566435.1 of Planctomycetota bacterium. Lineage (GTDB taxonomy): Bacteria > Planctomycetota > Phycisphaerae > UBA1845 > UBA1845 > JADFIX01. Next base: position 2,128 of record JADFIX010000338.1, on the reverse strand, counting down.
AACTCACGGACGCGGAGCTTCGCACGCTGGCCCTGTACGTCAAAGAAATCCAACGGCTCGGCTGGCTCGACGTCCTTCGTGAGGAGTTTGCAGGCGACGAAGATACGTCACCGGACGAGCTCGAGGAGATCTCGCACATCCGAGTAAGACCGCGCGACCCAATCCACGTTGTGCGACCGGACCGTGGATTTCAACGCGACCTTGACACAGGTCGGGAACTGTATGCGGCGAACTGCGCGTCATGCCATGGACCGACAGGGCGTGGCGATAACCTGGATAAGCCGCTCGACGAGCAGGGTAAACCCATTAGCGTCAGGGATCTGACATCCGGCGAGTTTCGCGGCGGGGCGAACGTGGAGGAAATCTACAAACGAATTCGATGCGGCGTTCCCGGTACGCCGATGTCCGCGGCTGTTGCGCTCACTGATGAAGAAGTGTGGCAGCTCGTTTATTACGTCCGCTATCTGGCGGGACGAAAGTGATGCAGCCATCACGAAGACGATGGGCGAATAACAGGAGTCAACTTGTGAAAAAAACAACGTGTGCTTTATGGTTGGTTTCGGCCGCAGTGGTGTTGTGTCTGAGTGCTCATCCGGCGGCTGCCGCGAAGTACGAGGCCATCGACGTCAAGGACGGTGGCAGGATCGTCGGCGTGGTGAAGTGGGACGGCAAGATTCCCAAAAGGCATCGTTTGGAGGTGACCCACCCCGACAAGCCATGCCACACCAAGCCGATTCCCAACGACGACCTTGTCGTTTCAAAGGATGCAAAGGTCCGTTGGGTTGTCGCCTACATCAAGAAGATCGATCGGGGAAAACCTTTCGACATCGATCCGGACAACCCCATAACATTGGATCAGAAAGGCTGTCGGTTCCGTCCGCACATCGTTGTTGTTCCGAAGGATCAGCCACTACGTATTCTTAACAGCGACGGTGTCCTGCATAACGTGCATCTTCATGCGAAAAAGAACGAGCCGTTCAATCGCTCCATGCCTGGAAGGGTCAAGGAACTGGATGTGACCTTCGACTACACAGAGCGCATTCGTGTTGGCTGTGATGTGCATAAATGGATGTCCGGCTGGATCGTTGTGGCCAAGCATCCTTATTACGCCGTCACCGGCAAGGATGGAGCATTCCGTTTCGACAACGTTCCCGCTGGAAGCTACGTAGTTGAAATCTGGCATGAAAATCTCGGAAAGAAACAAGCTGAAGTCACAGTGACACCGGGAGGCGAATCGATCGTCGAGTTCGTCATGAAGCAGAAGTAGGGCCGGGGCGCACCCATGGCCCACCGACAACCAATTGGCCCTCGATTCGGATAATCGGATGACCAACATTCACAAATCCAGAGCGGTGACGTTTGCGGTGTTGTGTACAGTCGCCTTGGCTCCTCTCGCAGCCGCACAGCAGGAGTCTTCCGACGACAAGCCCCTTACCCGAAAGGAGTTCAAGAAGTTTCTCGAGGATTACCGTAAATTTCAAGCGGACTACGGTACGCTAAGACAGGAGAATGAACAGCTCCGTGCGGACGTGGCTGAGTTGAAAGCCGTCGCGGGTAGTGCGTCCCGAGAAGATTGGCGTGAGGAGCTAAGGGCTTTTGCGGTCGAAGAGAGAGAGTCAATCCTCGAAGAAATGCGCGAAGAATTACGTGACACAACGGATTTCCTGCTGCCCGGCAAGACGAGTTTCGTGCTGGGCGGCGCAGGCGTCGTCACATTTCAAGATCGGAACGACGTTAATTCCACATTTGGTGTGGGGATTGCGCCGACCCTTTTATGGAAGCCAACTGATCGGTTGCTCCTCGAGGCGGAAATTGCTTTCGGTTTGACCGCAGACGACACCTTCGTGGAACTGGATTACGCACAAGTCAGCTACTTGCTCAATGATTACATGACGATCACCGGCGGCAAGTTTTTAACACCATTCAACACTTTTTGGGAGCGTTGGCATCCGTCGTGGATCAACAAGTCGGCCACCATCCCGCTCATATATGAGCGCGGACTTATAGGACCGACCGGGCTTGGCGTCCAGGTTCGCGGTGGGTTCCCAATCGGAAAAACGAAACTCAACTACGCCGCCTACTACGTGAACGGCCCGGACTTCGAGAATACGTCGTTCGGCACCGCCGG
>JADFIX010000337.1 GCA_022566435.1 Planctomycetota bacterium | reverse complement strand
CGTCCGCATGGTTCGGCGGGGTGGTGGCGATGATCCTCGAATGGGTCAGCCGTCGCAGCCCGCTTCGGAATCTTTTCGCCCTCTGTGCCGCCGTGGTGTCCATGGCGGCGTTGATGGCCGCCTACTTTCTCCCCGCCGGACTCGATTCGGGTATGCGAAACAAGATGGCCGCTTTGAATGATATCTGGCTCTATATTCACACGAACGTGATCATCTCCAGCTACGCCATTATCGCCTTGGCGGCGGTCACGGCGTTGCTGATGTTACGGCATCGCTGGTGTGTCGCCTGGGACAAGAAACTCATCCCCAAGGTTCGACTGCTCATTATCCCGATCGCGGTGGCGATTCTCAACTACTCGGGCTACGTGCTGATGATGCACACCCTTAGCACACAAGTGTACGGACTTTCGCCTTACGGTTTGGCGGGGGCTACGGGCGCATGTGTGGCGGCGCTGATGATTCTATTTCTCGAACTCGCGGCCGGCAAAGACCGCATCGCCGCCGGAATGAGGCCGGAGAAATACGCCGTAGGCGGCGCCGCATCGTTGATGATGGGCACGGGCCCGACTCAATCTTTTCTGAAACCCGAGCCGCCGACTACGAGTCAGGTGCTGGACGGGGCCACGATGGTGCTTGTGGAGCTGTCGTTTATCGCCCTTTGGACCGGTCTGGTGATGGGTGCGATCTGGGCCGACCATTCCTGGGGCCGGCCCTGGGGATGGGACCCCAAGGAAGTCTTCGCCCTCAACACCTTTTTCATCATCATCGCCCTGATCCACGTGCGAATGAAGGTACGTGACAAGGGCTTCTGGACGGCGGTGCTGGCCGTCCTGGGGTTCGAAGTGATGATGTTCAACTGGATCGTGATCAATTTCATCGTGACGGGGTTGCATAGCTACGCGTAATCATGCACTCAACGCGGATTTCCCAGAGGAAGAACAGAATCAGCTTGTTCTGGAATGCGGTCTAGCGTTGTTCGGTAACGCGAGATACACTTGAAGACTTGAGTAGCGTCGCTCCGCATCCGACCGCGGCGGATCAAGCGGGTCTTGTGACGTTCAATCAATTGGCCGTTCTTTCGTGGCAGCGGGCGGTGAGACGGCATGGCGAAACCGGATACCAGCAATCTCTTGGCGGAGTTCGGCCTCGGCGACCGTAGGCCGCCGGACTTCTTTCGCTCTCCCAGCGAGGTCGGTGATGCGCCGCTGAACGGGTATTCACACGTCTTGCGCCAAGTGTGGAAGAGCTTCGATGACATACTCGGCGTGCTCTCTGTCCACGGCCGACCAACTGTCTATTTCCAGCATCAGGCCCGGGACGGCCCGATCACGCTACTGGAGCAACGGCGGTTCTGGAGCAACGGTGTTGCTCCGATACTGGTGCGAGTCACGCCGCTGGAGGTGCAGATCTATTCCGGCCTTCGGCCTCCTGCCCTCGAAGGTGAAGATCCGGACGGCGACAATCGCTTAGTTAAAGTGTTCGACCTCGCGGCACGCGCGCTGGAAATGCGGGAGTTTATCCGATCTGTCGAAACGGGCACGGTCTACCAGCGCTACTCGAAACACTTCGATCCGAAACAGGCCGTTGATCAACAGCTCGTGAAGAATCTTCGGGCGGCGCGGGAACTGATGTGCAGCGGTAACAAGGCCCTCGACTTGCCGACTATCCATCGGCTTCTCGGGCGAGTCCTCTTCACGTGTTACCTCGAGGCCCGCGGCGCTCTCGTGAAGAAGGACTTCGGTCGACTCGGCGCAGGTGCGAAAGCCACGTTCCGACAACTCCTCGGTTTGTCGGATCCAGATGCCGTGCGGACTGCGCTCAAAGGCCTCTTCCGACTCCTCGGTCGGTACTTTCGCGGCAATTTGTTCGATGCCGATTTGGCGCGCGACCTTGAGAGCCTGCGCGACCGCGACATTGACACGCTTCGCAACCTGATCACGGGCAACGAACTCGGCAGCGGCCAGATGGTGCTACCGTTCGAGGTGTACGATTTCAGCGTGATCCCAATCGAGACCATCAGCGCCGTTTACGAGGATTTCATCCGTGCCGAAGACTCAGAGGCACAGAAGAAAAAGGGGGCGTACTACACGCCGCCAAAGCTCGTTGAGTTCACGGCAGACCTAGCCACAGAGCAGGAACCTGATCTTACGGGCAAGCGCGTGTTGGACCCCGGATGCGGATCGGGGGCGTTCCTCGTCTCGATATTCAACCGGATGGCCGAGGCGTGGGTCCGCCGAAACGAGCGGGCACGGAATGGCACGCGGGCGAAGGCGCTCGCGAAGATTCTGCGTGAACAGATTCGCGGCGTGGATATCAGCCTTGTCGCCTGTCAGGCCACGTGCTTCAGCCTCTACATGGCGATGCTCGATTTCCTCGATCCGGCCGAGATTCGGCAACTCCCAAAGGAACGGCTACCGAGCCTTTTGCGTAGCAGCAGTGAGAAACCGGGCCAGGACGACCCGCAGACCGTAATCCATGGTGACTTCCTGTCTTCTCTGCCGGTGCTCGAGTCGCAACGCTTCGACCTTGTCATCGGCAACCCGCCCTGGGTCGCACGCGGCAAATACGAAAAGAAATCGATGAAGGAGTGGAAAGCTCGCAACCCGGCGGCGGAGTATCCGATGCCAGCCGGACAAGTGGCATGCGCGTTCATGTGGGAGGCGGCGCGATACCTCAAGCCGGATGGGCGCGCGTGCCTGCTAGTGCCCGCAAAGATATTGCTCGGCGACCAAACTGACTCTTTTCAGGCGAAGTGGTTCAGCAAACACCGAGTGCAAAAGGTGGCGCAGCTGTCCGATCTTCGAAAATTCCTCTTTCCAGGCGCAACTCATCCTGCGATCGCAATACGGTTTAAAGCCGGCACTCCGAGTGCGGAGCACCGGGTCGACTACCTCACGCCGAAAGCCAGTCATGCATCGCTTCGTGATAACGTGGTGACAGTCGAGGCCGATGATCGAAAGACCCTTGCCTTGGTAGATATTTTGTCGAGCGCGGACAAGGGCGTCGCGGCGGTTCATTGGCTCAGTTACGGCTGGGCATCACCTCGCGATCGGGAGTTTCTGTCGCGTCTGCGGGAATTTCCGCCACTAAGCGACCTTGTCGGTGAGGCGACAGAGAAGAAACGTTGGATCAAGGGCCAAGGCTTTCAACCGTACGGTGAGGATGCGGGAAAGTGGCAACCATTCTGGGGGCCAAACGACCGGTTCTTGGACGCGAATCGAAAGTTTGAATTCGTGCTCGCAAGAGAAGATACTGAGCCAGTTGGTTCTCGTTTCCGAAAGCCGCATCGAGTCCGCGACGAACGGGTGTTCAAGTCCCCACTCGTCATCTTCAATAAGGGTTTCTCTAAGATCGCGTTTGCTCCATTCGATGTGGTGTTCCAAGACGCGCTCCAGGCCATCTCCGGTCCCGAGTCGGACCGGAAACTCCTTGTGTTCCTGACCGCAGTACTTTTGTCACCACTTGCGCGGTACTTTCTTTTCCATCTCTCGTCGTGCTCATTCTATCGGTACCCCTTTCTAAACGAGGTCCTGCGCATGCCGTTTCCGTTGCCTAAGGACGCGCCGGGGAGCGGTCCTCCCGAAGCCGTCCGCGCGGTAGAGAGAATCTTCGAACGCGTCAAACGCGATAGTCGGTTCGGCCGCCTCGGCCACGAGGCGCTAGTTGCTGAAGCGAAGCACGACTTGACGGAGCATGTCTATTCGTACTTTGACGTCAACGCCGATGAGATGATTCTGATCGAGGACGTTGTGCAAACCCTTCAGAAGAGCGCGACGCCATCCCGTGGCTCGAATGTGCCGACGCTTGCTGCATCCTTGCCGCCCGACCGAGAGCAGTATGCGAGCACCCTGATCGACGCGCTCCACGCCTGGGCGGGAGACGTGCGCACTAACCTTAGCGCGACGTGTGTGACGTCAGAGAATGCCGGTGTGGGAGTGCTGACAATCGCAAAGGCGCGGAATTCCACAAAATACAGCGAGACGACATCCTCGGCCGATCTCGACAGAATCTTGTCGCGCATCGAGCGGATCTCGCCCGAACGCTACGGCTCTCTGGTGCACCTGCGAAACTTGGCCGTACTGGAGAAGGACCGCATCCACATAGTGAAACCGCTGACTATGCGATTCTGGCTCCGCTCCGCGGCTTTGAACGATGCCGACGCTGCCGCAACGCACCTGCTTCGCCGAAGATCGGAGACGGTGACGTCATGATAGTCGAGGGCGAGGCCGCAGACCTTAGTCACGAGCTGTTTCCGCACGGGCTGGTACCGCAGATCCTCCAACTAATCGTCGACACTTGGCGATCATTCCGACGCCCCAAGGACGAGGAAGACGAACCGAAGATCACCAATCGTTTCGTCGTGGAGCTACAGGCCGAGGCGCGCTGGCGCAAGGCGCGTTTTCTCGTCATGGCCCACGTCAAGGATCTGGAAGATCTCGATCCTATCACGGGAAAGAGTTTCGTGGAGATCGACATCTGCGTACTCCAGGGATATGAACCCCGCTGCTACTTCGGCATAGAGGCGAAGAAACTGAATACGACAACCTCGGGCGGCAAGTGGGAATCACACGCAGGTAAATACTCGGGTAACGGCGGCATGGGGTGCTTCGTGGACGGGCGTTACGCCCACTACCAGTGCCAAGGAGCAATGGTCGGCTACGTCATCGACGGCGACTGTACGAGGGCGAAAGAGTGCATAAAGAAGTCGATAGAGAAGAGGGCGAAGGCCCTTCGCGTGCCCGTACCGTGTCCCCTGCATCCCGCCGAACACCTCCCCGATAATTCGGACGCCTTCGAAACCCTGCATTCCCTAGATCGCGGCGAGTTCAAGATATACCACGTGCTTTTGGCTGCGTAGTCGCGTTGGGCGGGTTTCACCTGGCATCGGCGGAGTGGATGACGTTCCGTCGGCAAACCCGACCTACCCGACTGTACGAAAGGCGCGAGGGGCGCTTCTTCGACTTGCTGAGACCGGGCTTCCGACTCATCATGGACATGGATGACGCACGGAATATGGAATACGGCGAGTGGTATACGAGTGACAATCCTTTGACCTTGGAAAAAATAATGCCCCCAGCAGGCTAGGTTCGCGTGGATGCCACCTGAACACACGGCATGGAGCCGACGTTCACCCGCTGTCGGGCATGAGTAGTATACACCATGTTTTCCCCAGGAGCAAGTCGACTTAGGAGAGAAGTCGATCTTCAGCCAAGACGCCGACGGACAAGACGCCAACTCACGACTGGCTTGGCCGCTTCCTGACAGTCGCGGTTCGGAAAGGGCCGCCCGCTCTCTTACGGTCGCGGCTCGGAAAATGAGCGCGGCTCGCTCATGTGTCGCGTGCTCGCGGGCGGGCGACCTAGAGCGAAAGGCCCTCAGCCGTCCAGGCGATTTCCTGGCCGACGTCGGGGACGATCAAGCGATCCCTCATCTCAGCCGGCAAGGAATCGCGGAAGGTGTCGGCTGATTGCTCGAGCATCGGGAACGT
>JADFIX010000336.1:1260-5493 GCA_022566435.1 Planctomycetota bacterium | reverse complement strand
TGGCCCGTTTCCGCAGCGCGGACGGCGGACTCGATCGTTTCCAAGTCGCGCAACTCGCCAACCAGAATGACGTCCGGATCCTGCCGCAGGACACGGCGCAAGGCCTCGGAGAAGCTTGGCACGTCGATCCCGACGTTCCGCTGATTAATAATGGATTTCTTGTGGTTGTGGTAATATTCGATCGGATCCTCGACGGTGACGATGTGGCGGTCGAGGTTGGTATTGATGTAGTCCACCATGCTCGCCAGCGTGGTGGTCTTGCCGGAACCCGTCGGACCGGTTACCAAGAAAAGTCCACGAGGGCGGCGGCAAAGGGCGCGGCATACCTTAGGCAGTCCGATTTCCTCGAAAGTAAGAAACTTGCTGGGAATCAACCGCAAGACGATCGTGGTATTCCCTCGCTGCATGAATACGGCCACGCGGAAACGGGCACCGTCGCCAAAAGCGAAACCGAAGTCCGTGCCGCCTTCCTCTTGCAATTCCTGCTGGTGGCGTTCCGGCGTGATCGCTTTCATCAGGGCGATGGTGTCTTCCGGAGTTAATACTTTTGTTTCCAGCGAACGAAGAGAGCCCGTCAGGCGAATCACGGGCGGTCGGCCGACCGTTAGATGCAGGTCCGATGCGCCGGTCTTGACGACCGTTTCCAGCAGGCGGTCGATGTGCAGTGTTGCCATTCCGTTCGTTCCTTATCGGGACTCAGTCTACCAAACCCATCTCAGCCGTCTTGCGGTCCTGATTGACAGAGGCCGTGTGCGGGCGGCGCCGCCACGCGGTCACCGAGGAATCAATGCACGCCTTCCGCCTGAGTCACGCGGAGGAGATCTTCGGGTGTCGTCACGCCGGCCAGAATCTTCAGCTTCCCATCTTCCAGCAAGTTTCGCATGCCGGTCGCGCGTGCGGCGACACGCAACTGAGTGGCAGTCGCTTTCTTGAACGCCAGATCCCGAAGCTCATTATTCATCAGAATCATTTCAAAAATACCGACGCGCCCGCGATACCCGGAGCCACCGCATCGCTTACAACCTCTACCCCTGTAGATTGGCTTGCCCTCCAGTTCTTCTTCCGAGAAGTTCAAGAGCTTCAGGGTGCGTTTATCAGGATTCGTATCCACTTCTTTACACTCGGCACAAATCACCCGAATCAAACGTTGGGCCATGATCGCCTGAATCGCGCTGGCCACCAGAAACGGCTTGATCCCCATGTCGATCAATCGAGTGATGGCCGATGGGGCATCATTGGTGTGCAAGGTGCTGAACACCAAATGCCCGGTCAGGGCGGCCTGGATGGCGACGTCACCGACCTCGCGGTCGCGAATCTCACCCACGAGGATGATGTTCGGCGCCTGTCGAAGCATCGCACGAAGAATCTTGGCGAAGGTGAGCCCGATTTCCTCCTTGACCTGGCACTGGTTCATCCCGACAAAGTTGTATTCCACAGGATCTTCGGCGGTGATGATCTTCTTGTCCGGGCGATTCAATTCCTGCAACGCCGAGTAGAGCGTTGTCGTTTTTCCCGACCCGGTCGGCCCGGTGACCAGAAAAATGCCGGTGGGTCTCTTGATGATGCCCTGGAATCGCTGATAGTCGTCCTCCGCGAATCCCAGCGCGGTGATGCCGACGCTGGCCGACTCCGGCCTGAGAATACGCAAGACAATGCTCTCGCCATGATAGGCCGGCAGGGCACTGACGCGAAAGTCGATTCGTCCGCCACCGATTTTCAGTTTGATTCTGCCATCCTGGGGAAGGCGGCGTTCGGCGATGTCGATGCCGGCCAAGATCTTCAGGCGGGTGATGACCGGCGCCTGCATGTTCTTCGGAATATCGTCGCGAATGTGGCAGACGCCGTCGATCCGGTAGCGCACGCGAACTCGGTCTGCCATAGGTTCAATGTGGATGTCGCTCGCCCGCGTATGAACCGCCTCAGTGATGATCAGGTTGACCAGTCGGATAATGGGGGCGTCGGCATCCTCATCGCCGTCGCTGCCGAGACCTGCCGCATCTTTGTCGTCGGGGGCTTCTTGGTCGATACTGGCCATCGTTTGCGAAAGTACATCGCCGTCCGGATTGACGAATTTGTCGATAAACCGCTTCACTTTCGACGCCGAGGCGAGCGTGGGTATGATTTCCTTGTTGACTCGAAACCGCAGCAGGTCAACCGTTTCCAGGTCGAGGGGATCCGTAATAATGATCTTGAGCTTGTTGCCCTCCTCCCCGAGGGGAAGAACGGTGCACTCCTCGATGAGTTTCGAGGGGATGAGATCGAGCACATCACGGTTGACAGGCTGCTTGTCCAGGTCGATGTATTCAAGTCCGAATTGAGTTGCTAACGCCTTTGTGACATCGTCCTCGCCGCATAGCTCCAACTCGACGAGGGCCTCCCCGATTCGCTTACCGTGCTCTTTGGCGTGCGACAGTGCATCGGCCAACGCGTTGGCGTTGATAATGCCCCAAGCCACGAGAAGCTCTCCGAGTTTCTTGCGCTGTTTGGCCATGAGTGCGTTGATCTTCCGTTTGCCTCGTTTCCTCAGCCGAGGTCCAAAACCAACTCGATTCCGGTTCCCGCGGGGGCATTCGCTAGGCGAAACTCCCGCCAGCGATTCTAGTGGCGAATTCGTACCACTTCAACTGGAGTGGTGACAGGCGAGGTGCCGCCGGGTCCATCCCGATTCGGGTGGCCATTCTGCGGACGCCGATATGCGGGTCTTGTGATGCACCCGTGGAGCGGCGAAAGGTTTGTAGCCCGCGGTGCCAACGTGTCATCCGGGGGTAGGATGCCGACCACCAAAGTGAAGCCCCGGCAGCGGCAGTACTTGATTCTTGATCCTCGATAGGCGCTAGATAAAAGGTATCGCCTCTGTCGGGGCTACGGGCGTAAACCACGCATTCTGACCCATGGCTGGCCGCCATGGGCGACAAACCGTTCGCCCCTTACAGGGCTGGGAGCGCATCCCAAAATGGCTGGCAAACCTGCCGGGCGGCGAATATTTGACTCTCGCCCGTCAACTCAAGGGACGACGTTTTCGAGACCTTAACCTGGGTCGCGCCATTCTCAGCGGTCGATTTCCGCTCGAGGCGAATCTCTCTCGAAAGCCCGGAGCCGCGATTTGGAGCTTTCATCCATGGACTGTCGCCCGTGATTTTGACCGAAAGGGCGCGTCCTATAACGTGACGCGATCGACTCAAGCGCCGGTTTTCCGGTACAAACGACCACGGACCCTTGGCTAGACCCGATTTTTTGTGTTCGGTGCAGAATGGTCCGCGGCCAGCCGATTAAGACAGGCGAGAGGATTGCGCTCGACGGCCCCCAAGAACATTTCGTAGCGTCGTTGCAGTTCCTGCTCTGGTTGTCATGATGCCCCCGGCGTGATTGTCCGGCTTCCTGAATACAGTCGGGTGCCCGATTGACGCTGCCTCCTTCGGCGGTGATCGAAGAGTGTCCTCCGACTTCCGCTTCGAAGGTCGCATTGAAGCAAAGGAATATTGGAAATCGAATGAAGATGCCTTGTCATTCAGAGATTGCTTGTTTAGACTTCCTTGCCTACTTATGTTGAGTGCTCGGAACTGATGAGCTTACGAGATAATCTACATCGAGATGCTGTCAAGGCACTGAGGACACTTGAGCCGATCGCGATGGGCGCGGAGGGGACCGTACGTGATGCCATTCGGCTGATGCAGGACGCTCGCGGGGGGTGCGTCTTCGTGACCGAGTATAAACGTCCGATCGGAGTTTTCACCGAGCGAGACGTCTTGACTAAGGTAATGGCCGACGCGTTGCCCCCCGACACGTCGATCGTGGAAGTCATGACACGAGAACCACAGGTGATTACCGAAGGGGATTCGGTGGCCAAAGTGATTCAGACGATGCACGACGGGGGATTTCGGCACATGCCGGTCGTGAACGGCTCCGGACATCTGACGCATGTGGTTTCTGTCAAGCGGATCGTAGAGTACCTGGTTGAGCATTTTCCGTCGACGGTCTTCAACCTGCCGCCGAAGCCGGTACAAAGCATGACCAGTCGTGAGGGTGCATGATGAATGGGCGGTCGTTCGACATCCGACACCGTCTGAAGTGGAGTCTCTGGAGGAGAGTAGTATAGATATGGTCGTTTCGACCCAGGGCGACATGGAGATCGTCGGCGAGGCGAGCGGCGGCGCGGAGGCGCTCCGCGAATATGCCAGGCTCCAGCCGGACCTCGTGCTGATGGACCTGCAGATGGCGGAGATGTCCGGTCTC
>JADFIX010000336.1:0-1250 GCA_022566435.1 Planctomycetota bacterium | reverse complement strand
ATAGATATGGTCGTTTCGACCCAGGGCGAACAAGCCAAGAAAGAGTCGCATCAGGTCATCGAGCTCGAGGAAGTCGCCGTTCGTTTTTGCGGCGACTCGGGCGATGGGATGCAACTTGCCGGTACGCAATTGACGAATACATCTGCGGTCTTCGGCAACGATGTCAGTACGTTTCCCGATTTTCCTGCGGAAATCCGCGCTCCGCTGGGTACGCTCGCCGGGGTGAGCGGGTTTCAGCTCAACTTTGGTTCGAAGAAGTTGCGGACTCCGGGTGATCGGGTAAGCGCTCTCATCGCGATGAATCCCGCGGCGCTGAAGGCGAACCTCGCGGATCTGGAGAATGGCGGCATCTTGATCGTCAATGATGACGCCTTTACCAAAGGCAACCTGGCCAAGGCCGGGTACGAGGAAAATCCGCTCGATACCGACGTGGTGTCTCCGTATCGCCTCCATCGCATCAAGATCGAAGAGCTGACTGCCGAGGCATGTGCCGGTTCGGGCCTGCGGTCGGGCGGCGGGGCGATGCAAGAACTTCTTCGCCCTCGGACTGACGTATTGGCTCTACGGGCGACCGATCGAGCCGACCCTACGGTGGATCGAAACCAAGTTCGGGACCAGGCGGGCTGTGGCCGACGCGAATGCGAGTACGCTCAAGGCCGGGTACTACTTCGGCGAGACGGCCGAGATGTTCCCCGTTCGTTATGTGGTGGCCCCGGCCAAGATTGAGCCTGGTACCTACCGCAAGATCAGCGGGAACGAGGCCACTGCGTTCGGATTGGTCACGGCGGCCACTTTAGCCGGTAAGCCGCTGTTTTATGGTTCCTACCCGATTACCCCGGCCAGCGACATTCTCCACGAACTGGCGAAGTATAAGAACTATGATGTGCGGGTGTTTCAGGCGGAGGATGAAATCGCCGCCATGACCTCAGTCATCGGCGCCGCGTTCACCGGAGCGCTTGCCGTCACCGGTACAAGCGGTCCCGGGGTCGCGCTAAAGAGCGAAGCGCTCGGACTTGCGATCATCACGGAACTGCCCATGGTCATCATCAACGTGCAGCGCGGCGGTCCGAGCACCGGACTTCCGACCAAGACCGAGCAGGCGGACCTCGACCAGGCCATCTCCGGCCGGCATGGTGAGGCGCCGTTATGCGTGCTCGCAGCGGCCACCCCGGGGGATTGTTTTCACATTGCCATCGAGGCTTTTCGCATCGCGGTCGAGTTCATGACGCCGGTTATCGTGCTGACCGACG
>JADFIX010000335.1 GCA_022566435.1 Planctomycetota bacterium | reverse complement strand
CCAGCGAGTCGTTTTCGACCTGCGCATGGACATCTTTCGACACCTCCAGTCGATGGATGCGTCCTATTTCGACAAAAACCCGGTCGGGCACCTCATAACCCGCGCGACGACGGATGTCGAAGCCATCCTCGCCCGCGTCACGGAGCGCACGCGGATCGTCTACGTGACGAACCCGAGCAACCCGACCGGCACCTACCTGCCCTTCAGCGAGATCCGCCGGCTCTATGCCGGGCTGCCCGCTCACGTCCTCCTCGTCATCGACGGGGCCTACGCGGAATACGTGCGGGCGAACGACTACACGGCCGGGCTCGAACTCGCCCTCGAGGCCGAGAACGTCGTGATGACGCGGACCTTCTCGAAGATCTACGGCCTCGCCGCCGTGCGGATCGGCTGGATGCTCGCCCCCGCCGCTGTCGCGGACGCGGTGAACCGGATCCGGGGGCCGTTCAACGTCTCGGGTCCCGCCATCGCGGCGGGGGCGGCGGCCATCGCCGACGAGGCGCATGTGGCCGCCGCCGCCGCGCACAATGCCGAATGGCTGCCCAAGCTCACGGATGGGGCAAGGGCGCTCGGCCTCACTGTCACGCCGAGCGTGGCGAACTTCGTGCTGATCCACTTCCCCGACGAGCCCGGCCGCTCGGCGGAGGACGCGGACGCGTTCCTCACCGAGCGGGGGCTGATCACCCGCCGCGTCACGGCCTACGGCCTGCCCAACGCCCTGCGGGTAACGGTGGCGGGCGCCGAGGCGAACGAAGCCTTTCGCGATCTTGCTGTCGACTCGGATGAATTCTCGCGGCTAATCCGGACGCTAATTTCGCGGATCGTTGTCTATCCCGTCCGGCTCGTGGATGGCGGAAATCTCGAGTTGCGAGCCCGGTTTCTGCTCAACCTTGTACCGATAGTTCCTGATATGAAACACATTCAAGGAATGGAACAGGTAGTCCGCCGCTGGCTCCGGGTCGACTTATTTGATCCTCCACAGCGGGAGGAATTCCGCGCGTCTGTGATGACCGAAAAGGCGAAGAACGAGGGACGCCAGCGAAGACTGAACCAGCATCAGATTGCTGCGAAGCTGGGCATCACTCACACTGCTGTTCAGCGGGCAGCTGCACTGCAACGCAAGATGGACAGGCTCGGCGTTACCGATGCGTACCAGATTGTGACCGAACCGCCGGAAGATTTCACAAAACTTCGCCGGCACAAACATCCGCGGTTTCGATTTGAGCCGCTTCCATTTGTTGAAATCTACTGAGTCTTGTGGTTCCTGAAGACTTTGATTCAATCGATCACACGTCTCGGCCCTGCATCTACCTTGGATGCGGGGCCTTTTTTGTTGCGCTGTACCAAACTTACTCAAACGCAGGAGTCCGTTATGCCCACAAACGTGGCGCAAGCTGATCCAACCTCTGTGCAGCCAAATGCGCAGCAAGTTCGGCGGACTTTGGACCGATTGCTGCAGTTGCTGGCCAAGAAAGTAGCTCGCAAACTCCGGGCGAAGGATAAAGAGTCGCCTACCCGTAGTACCCGTCGCCCAACACCGTCGGAATAGCGTCAGAGGAAGCCAGCAACACCTCTGGCAAGTCCCTGCGCAACACCCGCTGGAGACGGCGGTCCGGAAGTCGCATCACGGCCATGACGAGAATTTGATCGCCCGGCTACGAACACCAATTCCTGAAACTCGATTGAAGGCAACTGCGTGAGCAGCGTGAGTCGACTGCCGACTTCCGAACGCCTTGTAAATCCACAGGCCCGAGTTTCGCATCGTCCCGACCTGAATTCTTGCCAAAAATGCGCCACAACAAACTGGAGACGCAATAGCGGTTCTTCACTCCAGCGTCGCACTTTCGCTGACTGGTGATTCGTTCTCGACCTCAGAACATTCACCGGGCGTTTTGTTTGCCCAACAGCACGTGTCATACGCGCCTCGCAGGCTACGGCTGCGGGGCGGTTGTGTTTTTTCACACGACCGCCCCGCCGGGGGCGGCCTCACCGCTAGCAAAATAGCAGGAGATTGCCTTCAATGATCGCATCTAACAAACCGCGCAGACTGAAGACGCGAACGCCGGCCTGGCATGCCGAACTTCTGCGGATGCTGCCCGTCATTCAGGAATCGGCCTCCTTCGCCTTCCGATATCTGCCGCCCGAAGCCCGGCAAGAGGCGGTGCAGGACGTCACGGTCGGCGCGTTGGTCGCCTTCGTGCAGCTGGTCAAACTCGGCAAAGCCCGTCTCGCCTATCCGACCGTGCTGGCCCGTTACGGGATCGCCCAGTTCCGCTGCGGCCGTCGTGTCGGCTCGCGGCTCAACGTACGCGACGTCTCATCGCGCTATGCGCAGCGGAAGAAGAAGTTCGTGGTCGAGCGTCTGGATCGTTTTTGTGCCAAGCAGAACGTATGGCGGGAGGTGCTCGTCGAAGACAGACGGGCGACCCCGGCCGACATCGTGGCAGTGCGGATCGACTTTGCCGATTGGCTCAAAAGCCTCTCCTGGCGACTCCGGCGGATTGCCAACTTGCTGGCCACTGGCGAGACGACCGGCGCGGCGGCCAAAAAGTTTCGGGTCACGCCGGGCCGTATCAGCCAGATTCGCCGGGAGTTGGAGCAGTCGTGGCGGACGTTTCAGGGAGAAGAGACTTCTTCCGCCGCTGTCGCGGCTGTGGGGAGCTGACCCAGGCAGTGTGCCCCGCCACGCGATCATATCATGCAATTCCCTTGCGGACCCGGCCGGCTATGCTTCGGGTCCGCGTCTGTTACCACGGGAGTCTCTATGACCAACGACATCCAGATTCGGGCCCGATTCCCTCGGACAGCATCAGTATGCGCCTCGTGTCATCGAAGACCGGTACCCACGGTGTGAAGCTGCTTGTCGTGCTGGCGAATCTCGCAGCAAGCAGACAATTGGCTGAACCAGACGGCAGCGCACGTTTGCTGGAACTACGGTCTCACATGGTGTGCGCGTCTGAGTTGTTTGAGTCCCGATTTCGGCGGTGGGCGCAACTAAATTCAGTGTAAAAACGCGTCACAACACATGAACCGCACCCGTAGATTTCGCGCACTCGCATTCTTGCCGTCTTTCCCCTCGGGACCGCCTTGTTTCCCGACCGCTGACGCCGTTTGTGTGTCGTGCTGCGCCGGTGTCTGGCTGCTGCTTGGCCATTCTGTCGGCGTTCATAACACGAGGATTCCTGGTGATGGAAAAACAGGTTTCTGAGTTCGGCTACGCGCCCTTCTGCTCCATCCACTCGCGCACTCCGGTGAGCGGTGGATTAGATTCGCCACGGACAGGCTTGCCTTCACCGACACGACGCATCGATGTCTCGCTCGGAATCGCCCGTTTTTCTGTTTTCTCCATATCTCCGACTATCCAAAGCAAAGGACCTCCGCATGATGCAAGCCGAATTCAATCGCGCAGCGGCGGCAGTGACCGGTGAGGCATGCCACACGATCCGCCGTTTCGATTTCTCTCTGTGCGAGCCCGATGCGAGACCTGGATTCACGCGAGATCAACCCGGAAACCGCCGAAACGATCTCCGCCGGCTCGCGTCAGGAGGAACGACGCCATGAACGAGTCTGTCTGTAAACATGGCGCCGACGACGCCACCGTGGTCCGGCCTGTTTCATCGCCCTTGACCCCTGTCGCCCTCGGTTTTCCTCAGCTACTCCTGTCGGTGCGAAGACGAGGGCGACGGTGTTGGAGGCGCCGGAAACGGCGGCGGAAACCGCTGCGGACGGCTTAGTCATCGCCTGCTTTCGGTTGCGCCACACGATCGCACCTAAAGAACCGCGCAAAATGCTGCATGACAGATAGGAGACTGTGGTTAGCGGCTCCGGTCCGAGTTGTCGACACGATAAAGGTCCTGTGATCGCCGGCTTGCGCGGTCGCAGGGCCCTTCTCTTTCTTGCATCCAGTTCCTGTTGATCCAACTGAAGAAAGGAGGCCACCTTGAGCCATGTGATTTTGACGGCCAGCGCGGTGCTGGTCATGGTGCTTGTCCTGTTGCTCTGCCGTGAAGTGCGGATGCGGCGAGCGTTGCAGAGTTTATTGAAGAAATTGTTGTCGTATTGGAGGAACCGCGATGCCGAAAAACCTGTCGCCCGGCGTGGCGATGTTGATGATGACGCTGCTGCTGGCGGCGGGATGCGATGATTCGCGTGACGAGCGATTCAGGCGGCTCGCGCAGCAGGCGCTCCGCGAACAGTCCGAACAGAACAAGCGAATGGCTGATCAGAACCGAGAGATCGCTGAAGCGTCAAAGCATCTGGTCGAAAACGACTCCCAAGCGCGAAAAGAGATGATCGCGGCGCATGGGACTCTTCAGAAGGAACTGCAAACGGAACGGACGAACATCCATCAGCAACTTTCGGATTTGGAATCGGAACGACGCGAAATCTCCAAGCAAAGAGGCCGCGACCCGATCATTGCTCAGGCAATCGGCGCTGTTGGGCTGACGCTCTCCTGCCTGTTGCCGTTGCTGTTGGCGGGCTACGTCATCTATTCGCTCAATCGACGCAGCGACGACAGCGACGCCCTCAGTGAAATGCTCGTGATGGAGATGACGGCCGATCAGCCATTGCTGCTGCCGAGTTCACTCCCAACTGTCGCTGCGATCGAACACACGCCGTCTTCGCTGGATGCCCCTGACGAGCCGGACCAGGCTGACGACCAATGAATCATGACCCGAACCCGTCCCAAATGAGGAGAAAATGTTGTGTCACATGTTGTTGAAGTCAAAACCGAAGTCAAAGACGCCGCCGCCGCTCGGGCTGCCTGTCAGCGACTCAAGCTCGAACAGCCTGCGCACGGTACGGCAAGGCTGTTCAGCGGCGAAGCCACCGGCCTGATCGTGAAATTGCCGGATTGGCAGTACCCCGTGGTATTCAATACGAGCACCGGCGAAGCCAAATACGACAACTACAACGGTCGCTGGGGCGACCAGAAGCAGCTCGACCAGTTCCTGCAAATCTACGCCGTCGAGGCAACCAAGATCCAAGCCCGCAAGAAAGGCCACAGCGTCACCGAAACTCAGCTCGCCGATGGCGGCATCAAGTTGACCGTCAACGTCGGAGGCGCCGCATGAGCAAGACGATCGAGATCATCGTGTCGCCCAAGGGTAAGACCCGCGTCGAGACCAAGGGCTTTGCCGGCAGCGAGTGTCGGCAGGCCAGTGAGTTCATCGAACAGGCTCTTGGCCAGCGGATCGGCGAACAACTCACCGCCGATTTTCACCAGCAAGTCGCAACCGACCAAGTCCAGCGACAGCAGTCGTAACGTCAACGGACAAGGCCGAATCCGATCAAGCGCCCTTGTTTCCCTCGTCCGGGAAATACAGATCGTCGTCTGCGATGTCCGGGATGCCGACGACGAGCACTCGCATTCGACCCCTCGCCCCATGAACGACGCCGGGCGGAATGTGGACCAGCGATCCCTTTCGCACCGGATGCTCATCCCCATCCAACAGCACCACACCGTCACCGTCCAGAACGTAGTACAGCTCTGTGGAGCGCTTGTGA
>JADFIX010000334.1 GCA_022566435.1 Planctomycetota bacterium | reverse complement strand
AGCTGCGGGAACTCGCGTACCTCAAGACAAGCTTGCTCAACGAGTGTCATTACTGAGTCCATCACCACAAAGCCCTCGGTCAGAGGGCCGGCCTTTCCAAGGAGCAGGTCGAGTCGCTCGACGATTACGCGGCTAGCGGAGCGTACAATGATCTGGAAAAATCAGTTATCGCGTTTGCCGAGCAGCTCACGCAGAAGGCGACCGTGGCAGAAGCGGTTATGGTCAAACTGAAGGCATCTCTTTCGCCGGAACATCTCGTGAAGCTGACTGCCGCCGTAGGCCAGGCGAACTGGACCAATCGTTTCAACAACGCTTTCGGCGTAGAGCTGCCGTGAGCAGCTGTCGGGGCATCGGTCGAGGCGTGCTGGCAGGCGGGAGCCCAATCTTATCCTCCGAGCCGAGGACTGAATCTGATGGCGGATTTGTGAAGGTGACAAACAACTCAAGGACCGTTGTGCACTGAAAGTCCAAGGAGATTAGGCTCATGCACGAAATGCTGGTGATCATGTTATCGACTGGACAGATGCTCTTTGCTTCGGGCCAAGCAACGGTATCCTCATCGCGCCCACACGAAGCTGTTAGCGACTCTGCAGCCCAAGACGGTAACTCGGCTGGCAAGCGCGTTCCGCGGCAACGTCGCCGCCGAAGTCGCCCTAGG
This sequence comes from Planctomycetota bacterium, assembly GCA_022566435.1. Classification (GTDB taxonomy): domain Bacteria; phylum Planctomycetota; class Phycisphaerae; order UBA1845; family UBA1845; genus JADFIX01. The sequence goes on along the minus strand of JADFIX010000334.1, from coordinate 4,855 downwards.
CGTCGTGGAGGACAATACAAGGTTGTGCAGGTCCAAGATGGCGGCACGATTGAAGGCGTCGTGTTATATCAAGGTCAAGTTCCTGCGCAGAGAAAAATCCAGATCGTCAAGGATCAAGAAACCTGCCGCCATCGAAGCAAAGTCGTTGACAAGATAAAAGTCAACGAGAGTCATCAAGTCGCGGAGGTCGTTGTCTTTCTCGGTGACATCAAGGCCGGTAAGGCCATCGAGACGGTTGCTATCAAGGCGGTGATTGATCAGCGAACCTGCACCTTTTCGCCCCACGTGCAGGTGCTCGCCAGGTACCAGCCCGTCGACATCGTCAACAACGATCCGATTGTCCACAACGCGCACGTCACGCAGAATATGATGACGGTGATCAACCCTCTGCAACCGCGTCAGGGAATGCGCACGGAGTTCGACTTTAGCGACGTCGGGCCGGCGCGGATCAAGTGTGACATCCACAACTGGATGCAGGCTTGGGTCTACGTGTTGTGGCATCCCTACTACGCACTCACTGCGAGCGACGGAAGTTTTCGAATAAGCGACGTTCCCCCAGGAGACTACGAGCTCGTCGCCTGGCAAGAACATCTCGGCGAGCGCACGACGACGGTCAGCGTGGAAGCAGGGAAGACGACACGCGTTCAGTTCGATCTGACGAACAAGTAACACCGCCCATGATACGTGAAGTACTTTACGATTCAGAAATTACGAGGCTCGGACCCAGGAGATCCCATAATGAAGTGCAAGGCCTTGCTCCCGAGTTTATCGGTCGTTTTCATTTCCCTGTGTCACCAAGAACATTGCCGGGCGCAGCCCCGCCCATTGGCCCCGCTGCCGCCCATCAAGCAATTCGTCCCGAAGGACAACCCGATGACGCCGGCGAAAATCGAGCTGGGCAAAATGCTCTTTTTCGATCCGCGTCTCTCCGGCGACAGCAGCACGAGCTGCGCGAAGTGCCACGATCCCGAATCCGGTTTCTCGAATGGAAGTCGATTGTCCGATGCCTATCCCGGCACGAAGCATTGGCGGGGCGTGCCCACCGTGTGGAACGCGGCCTATGCGAAGCTGCTTTTCTGGGACGGGCGATCGCCCAATCTCGAGGATCAAGCGAAGGGACCGATCCAGGCGCCCATCGAAATGAACCAGAGCCCGGCGCACCTCGTTCACAAATTGCGCGGAATACCGTTCTACCGAGACCAATTCAAAAAAGTGTTTGATTCGGACGTCACGTTCGACAACATTGCCAAGGCCATTGCCGCGTTCGAGCGGACCATCATTTCACGGGAAGTTCCGTTCGACGACTACCTGAACGGGGACAAGTCGGCCCTTGACGAGGAACAGATTCGTGGGCTGGAACTCTTCAAGACGAAAGCAAGATGCATTCAATGTCACGATGGTGCTATCTTTTCGGACGGCATGCTCCATGCCCTCGGCGTGCCGGAGACGGAAGCTCTTCAAAAAGATTCGGACCGCATCGCGACGCGGCATTTCTTTGCCGAGGACGCAGGATATAAAAACTGGAAGATCGATGCCGATTACGGCAGGGAGCTGATTTCAAAGTCGCCGGCGGATCGATTCAAGTTCAAGACGCCGTCGCTACGCGAGATCCTCGATACCGCGCCCTATATGCACAATGGCGCATTTTTGACACTCGAGGAAGTTGTCGATTTCTATAATGGCGGTGGGGGCGACATCAAAGAAAAAGACCCGCTACTCAGACCGCTGGGCCTCACAAGCGATGAGAAGGCGGCGCTCATCGCATTCCTCGAATCGCTTTCGGGAAAGCCGATCCGGATTAAACCTCCGGAGCTGCCAAAGAAGGATGATGGCACGTTATGAAACGCGGGCCACGCCGCGAGGACGCGTCCCAAAGAACCGTCGCGAGAAACGATCCGGAAGCTGGTGGGACGTCGGTCCATCACCGGTACATCCACCATTCGCATGGCATGCGTGGGCGTTAGCTCGTGACTCCACTCCGTCACTATGGCGCGGTCGGTCCGGTCATGTTGTTGAGAATCATCGCCATATCGTAGAGATCGACATCGCCGTCAGCGTCGGCGTCACCGAAAAGAACATCTTCCAACGTGCACGTCGCGGAGCAGCCGTCGCCATCGACGACGTTGCCGTCGTCGCACGCCTCCCCGGCATCCAGGTTCCCATCGCCGCAGGTCGGAGTCAATTGGATTTCCCAGTACATCGCCATTTCGTCCAGGCCGTATCCGGCGATGTCGTCGCCGCCCAACCCCACAAGACCGATACCCGCGACGCCGTCGGCGCTGCTTTCATCGGCCGCGAGCGGGAAACAACCAAGCGCCACACCGTCGTCAAACACGCAAAATCCGGAGTCCACCACGGTGAATCCCGGGTTGGTGTCCAACTGATTTGATCACTCCCCACCGCCACGCTGCCGACATCAAATCGCCACGCCTCGAAGAAGGACCCGTCCGGCCCCACACTTCCAAGGGGCACGATGTCGCTCGCATCAACCGTAAAATAGTTCACCTGAAGGAAGTTGGTCCCTGGAACACCGGGTCCAAAATCCGATCCGATAATCCGCGTATCCACCTGTGACAAGAAGCCTAGACCGGCACTCTCCTCACCTGTGCCGAAGGTGTGCGTATCGGGTTCGTCGTCGACGAAATAGGCCCCCAACGCGTCCTGTACCAGTCCGGCGGCACCATAGGTATCACCGGTGGCGTCTCGCGCGATCGCCGCCGAAAAGGCAGGGTCGCGTACGCTCATCGGCATGACCGCAGGCACTTTCGCCGGCGTCACGCCGAGCACCGCCGCCGGCGCGGGGCTGATCGCAGCCTGCCGGTCGAGATTCGCTCTACTCAACGCCGGGAGCAGCGCCCATCCGATAGCCAAGCCACTGAGCCCAAGGGCAATCCGCCGCACGCGCTTATTCCGCACCGTCTTTCCCCTCCCGAACGAGATTCGCCTTCTGGTCTTCGTTTCCAATTCCCGGCCGCCCCGACAATCGCGTCGGGCCCACCGTTTTGGATATCACTGCACGCGAAGAGTACGTTGATTCGATTATAGATGTCGCGGAAGCGAATTTCCTCGATGACGGAACATTTCTAAAATGATCGGACCGTACGGAGACCCGACCGGGCTAGAATGGCACGGCGTAGGACTTGGTCATTATCGGATGGTATGACGATTCGTCGCGAGGAGAAAGAAGCTGTCAAGGGCCGGTCACTCAGTGCCGTGCACTCGTGACACGCCGAAGCAAGAACTGCTTACGACGTCACGAGGCGCCGCATACCTCGTCCGTTTCGAAAGGCGACACAGCGCCTTATCATCCGCGCCGCGGGGCAAACCTCGCGGCGGATAGAAACTGAACGGGCTCTTGCGTTGTACCGTGCATCGCCAAATCGGCCAGCGCCGCCCCGATCACCGGGGCGAATTTGAATCCATGGCCACTGAAACCCGTCGCATAAACAACGTCGGCGTTCTCACGGAGGTGGTCGACGATGAAATGTTCGTCCGGACTCATGGTATACATACAGACCGCGTGACCGCGCAGGTTCGGCGTGGCGCCGGGCAAATGCCGGGCGAGAAAGCGGCGTACGGTCAGCTCTTCGTCCGGGCGGAAATCGCGATCGATTAAGTCCGGATCGGCGACGATGTCGCCGCCGGAATGATTCGCCACCTTCATCCCCTGTTCATCGATCACCGGGAAGCCGTAGAAGAAACCTTCGTCGGTATCAAAGCCGAATATGGGACAACCGTGATCCGCGCGAAAACAACCCTCAGGCACCGAGTACCAAAAAACCGCCTTGCGTCGGACTTGAAGCGAAATCGGAAAATCCCCCAATAGGCGAGACGACCATGCCCCGCCACATATCACCAGCTTCTCGCAAGCGATTCGCGAGTCCCGCGTCTTTACTTCGATTCGACCATCTCGTGTCGACCAGCTCTCCATGCTCTTGCCTGTCAGCACAGTGGCCCCATGCGCGATGGCCTGTTCCACATGGGTTCGCACGCAGTTTTCCGGTTCCAAATATCCGGCATCGGGCTCGAACAACGCCTCCATCTCTGCGTCTCCCTGGAAACCGAGAAATCGACGATGCATTTCCGTATGAGTGAGCGGCTCGATCGAGAGCCGATGCTTCGTCGCCGCACGCTTTACATTCGAGATGATTTCTCCATCGGGTCGCCCGACCAGCAGTAGCCCGACGCGGCGAAACAGAGTTCGTCCGCTTGACGCCTCCAGCTCCGACCACATCTGGTAGGTTCGATGAAGGAGGGGAAGATAATCCGGATGTTCAAAATAGGCCTTGCGCATGATTCGGGTATGACCGTGCGAGCTGCCTCGATCATGACCGATCGAAAACCGGTCCAGCCCGAGGACGCGAAGCCCGCGGCGCGCAAGGTGATAAAGCGCGGCGCTGCCCATGGCACCTACACCAATAACGATGGCATCGAATCGCCTCTGTTGGCCGCGCTGAAGCAGGAATTAGAGGTAAAAACGCCCTACCGGGCCATGAATCACCCGGTCATTGGAGTAGTAACCAAAGCAGATTTAGCCAGCATGGAACAAATATCTTTGGTGAAAAGTTGGTTACGGGAAGCTGGAGCGCACAACGTGTTAGTAACCAGTGCAGTTAATAACAATGGAGTTACAGAACTTTTTGCCTTGCTGCATACAGAAGAAGGCTGTTGTTAATTTCGATTGGTTCTCGGATGAGAATGATGACGGTGATACACAGATAAGAATCAATGAGCAATGAGGGTTGCCGGGCAACCCTCATTGAATAAAACGGGAATTACTTCGCTTCGCCGTTTTTCATTTCGCCCATAGCTTTCAGCTTTTTGGAGATATCGCGGCGTTCTTTGGAGAGCTCGG
>JADFIX010000333.1 GCA_022566435.1 Planctomycetota bacterium | reverse complement strand
CGTCGGATTGGAGTGTGGTCGTCATGGCCCTGCTTCTCATTACGGCGGGAACCGTGCTCACCGGAACACGCCTGCGTCGCTCCCCCGGTATGGGACAACGGCGTTTGCCCGCTTCGTCGGGTCCATCCTGCCATTGACGCCTCTGAGACAACGAACCCCGGAAGGCGACGAACCCCGAACGGGGTTCAACAAAGAAGCCCAGGGTAAGCCCGCCGCAGGCGGCGCCACCCTGGGTGACGTGACACAACACCCCGTTCAACCTTGAAAGGGTTGCACAGGCGCGCGTGTCGTGCGTGTGTCATCGTAACCCGGTGTAGAACCCCTACAGGGTTCGCTTCGTCGTTGATCGACCTTACCCGGGGTGGCGTCCCGATGACTCGGGACTTACCCCGGGCTATGATCTTCAACGCCTTCAGCGTAGATTCTTCGCACGAGGACGACGACAGATTCAGTACCGCATTTTAGTTATCGCACACGAATGAGGCCGAGGCGCGATTGACTTGGCCGAATCATCCTCGACTGCGCCCCGGTTCCGACGGCGCCCCCCCTTCAACCAAGCGTGCAAAACACTGCAAGCCTGCTAAAACAACCCCTCCAACAGATTCTTGAACCGCGATTGGATCGCGTTCACTTCGGATTGCGGCATGCCGTAGGTCGAGAGCCACATGTTGGACGCCGTCTTATTGTCAGGTTGGCATTCCTTGTCCAGCCGCAGCCGAAAAAGCGACATATTCAGGTTCTTCACGACCAGCGCCAAGTCCCTCGGCGGATTGTTGATCTGTACGGTGCCCTCCATTTCGTCGCCGGAGGCCAAACGAATGCTATACGATTCGCCCGCTTTCACGCCGTCGATTTTTCCCGATGCCGCCAGCCCGTCGGCACCCATCAACCGGTCCCATGCCTCCTCGAACGGCATGTCGATGTTGACGGTGACGTTGGCCACACGCCGCTCGGTGCCGCGGTGGTTTTCCAGATAGTGCTTCAAACTGCGAAGCTCGAATGCCCAGCCGCGGCACGTGCCGTCATATTGCGCGTCCCAATCGGCACCCGCCCCGAAGCCGGAATGAACCAATCGCAGCACGGTCGCGCCGCCGCGACCTTCCAGGCGATAATCCACGATCACCTCGGATGCGGTAGGTTCGGCGCCGGCGACCGACGTTTCCGGTCCCGGTCCCTGCCAAGGCCACGAGACACGCAGGTGTTGATTCGGTTCCCAGATCTTGATCCCCATTTCGCCGTCATAGTCGCCGTCCCAGGAAATCCAGATCGATCCGCCGGGGCCGGGTTTGCTGCGGGCCTGAAGAGGAAACCACCGTATCAACTCGTCGGCCTCGGTCAGCGCTTTCCAGACGGCATCCACCGGCGCATTGATTTCGACAGCGGTTTCGATCGTGCGTGCGGATTGAGTGTTCGTGCCTGCGTTCATCAGTTTCTCTCCTTTTCGTCCGGCGTTTCGCCGTTGTTCTCTTTCTTGGTAATCGCCGGGTAGGACCCGACAATGAATCGGTACAACCGCCCTTTCGGCGCGGTTTCGTCGTGGTATTGGCTGACCAATCGGGCGACCGTGTTGGACAGCGCTTCGGTGAAAGCCGTTTGATCCGCTACGGTGGCGAATCGCACATCGACCTGCAAGGTGAACGTCGCCAGCCGCTTGCCGGCCCTTTTGGCACGATGAAGAAGCGTCGCCAGATCGCGAATCGTCCGTACCGCAACAGCAATTAGGTAAGTCGCCGAGAATCGATCTTTCACGTGTTTCGGATCGGCCGCCAGCCGGCCAAGGATGTGCGGATCGATCAGGTACGTGGTCGCCTTGGCGCGCACGACGCGTTCCACGCAGTTTCCTTTTCGCCGCTCCTCGACAAACTCGACCAGATCCTCCTTTTCCAGTGCCCGTAGATGGTAATTGACCTTCTGCCGCGGGAGCTCGAGTCGCCGGGCCAGCCCGGACGACGAGTTCGGCTCCTGCAGGTTTTCCAAAAGCCTGAGGCGCATGGGGTGCAACATGGCCGCTGCCCGCCGTCCGACGTCGACAATTTCCATTACGGCTTCTGCCACAAGAATCCTCCACCGCAAAATCCACACCTGCCGTCCATTCAACCTGAAGTATACCACCGACAATATATATTGTCAAGAAGAAAATAACATTCGGTAAATGTGTCGTCTACGCTTGCCTGGGCACTGTTGGAGCCCGTCTGCCACTGCTTCTCGATCAGTGTTCGCCGGGGTGCCATGGCCAAGCGCAGCGCCGCCATGCGTCGCCCTGGTCCAGTCTTCTGGATTCCCGGCATCTGAGCGGGTACGCTGCTGATGATGACCCGACGGTCGGTGTGATTCGAATCGGCCGCCCGGTTTACGATGGGCAATTCTTTCCGCTTGGTCGGTCATACGAACGAAGGAGAAAACTCATGCGGGCAAAAGAGGAAACAAGACGCGACTTTCTCGGTACGGTGACAGTCGCCGGGGCGGCACTGGCGGCCGCGGGCGCGGTGTCGACGGCACGAGGGGGTGACGAGGACGAGCAGCGGCGGGCGATTCCCGCTCGACCGGGTGCGCCTTTCTCTCGCGCGGTGTCGTTTGACGGCGTGGTGTTCGTGGCCGGTGTCGTCGGTCGGGCACCTGGCGAAAGGGGCATGGTGTCGGCCGAGTTCGCGCCGCAATGTCAACAAGCGCTGGAGAATCTCAAGGCGTCGGTCGAGGCATCCGGATCGAGCATGGACAAGGTCATGAAATGCAATTGCTTCCTTACGGACATGCGCGACTTCGCGGCGTTCAACAAGGTTTTTCGACTCTACTTCCCGTCGAGCCCGCCGGCGCGATCGACGGTCGTGGTAAAGGAGTTGGTCGTGCCGGGTGCCAAAATCGAAATCGACTGCGTCACCTGTCTGGAATGATAAAACCGGGATCTGGGTACATGATCGAATTTAGAGCCTATCTGAACAATGATGCCGAGCCGCAGGCGGAATGGAATCCCGATCTATCGGGAGCCTGCGCGGTGCCACGAGTCTCGATTATTGAAACAGGTCCGGAGACTCCGCTTCGAAGCGGATTTTGCCCCGGAAACACCCGGAGGCAAATCGAAATCACGAGGAGAGTATGTCATGGTAAGTCGACGTGAATTCTTGGGCGCCCTTTCGGTTCCGGCCGCTTCTTTGGCGATCGGCGGTAGTTTCGCATTGAGGCCGCTAGGGACCGCGGAGGCCGGTGACATCCCGCATGATCTTCCGAATCGCCAGGGCCGGGGCGAGGATTTCTGGTTCGAGTGCGCCCGGGCGTTTACCGTAGACCGGTCGCTGGTGAATTTGAACAACGGCGGTGTGAGTCCCTCTCCGCAGTTCGTGCAGGCGGCGATGAAACGGCACCTGGATTTTTCCAATGCCGCGCCGCCTTACACCATGTGGAGGGTGTTGGAACCGCAGCGGGAGGCGGTCCGCGAGCGATTCGCCCGTCGCTTCGGATGCGATACGGAAGAGATAGCCTTTACCCGAAACGCCTCCGAGGGCCTGCAAATCTGCCAGTTAGGGTTCGATCTCCGTCGCGGTGACGAGGTGCTGACCACCAACCAGGACTACCCGCGGATGCTCACGACATTCAAGCAGCGCGAGCGGCGCGAGGGCATCGTGTTAAAGCAGTTTTCGATTCCGATACCCGCCGAGGACGATGACCACATTGTGGCATTGTTCGAGCAACACATCACGCCCAAGACCAAGCTGATTCTGATGTGCCACGTGATCAACATCACCGGTCAGTTACTGCCGGTGCGCAAGGTCGTGGCGATGGCCCGGGCGAAGGGGATTCCGGTCATCGTCGACGGTGCCCACGCCCTCGCCCACTTCGACTTCAGGCTCTCGGACCTAGACTGCGACTATTACGCCACCAGCCTGCACAAATGGCTCTTCGCGCCCCACGGCACCGGCAGTTTGTACGTGCGGCGCGATAAAATCGCCGACCTCTGGCCGCTGATGGCCGCCTCCGAAGAGCAAGAGGACGACATTCGCAAATTCGAGGAGATCGGCACCCACCCGGCCGCCAATACTCTAGCGATCAGCGAGGCGCTGACTTTTCATCAAGGGATCGGCGGCGAGCGGAAGGAAGCGCGGCTTCGTTTCTTGCGCGACTATTGGGCGCGGCGCTTGCTGACCCACGATCGCGTGAAATTGCACACGAGTCTGAAGCCCGCGTTTTCCTGCGGCATCGCCACGGTGCAAATCGACGGTGTCGATTCAAGCGAACTAAACGACTGGCTTTGGAAGGAGCACCGGATTCTCACGACGGCCATAAACCACGACGAATTCCAGGGCGTTCGCATATCACCGAGCGTCTACACCATGCTGCCCGAACTGGACCGCTTTTGCGATGCGATGGAGCACGTCGTTCGCCACGGACTACCGACAGCATAAAGGGGTTGTCGACCTCAACGGTCGGGGCGGATCGGGCCGAGCGGCCTCGGGTGCGACGGGTGCCATGGTCAAGCGAAGCGCCGCCATGTTTGCCGCGAAAGACCGTGTATGCGCCTTCCGCGTGAGCACGGCACACATTCCGCCAAACCGATTTGAAAACGAATTCAGTCTTCTCTTGGTCGGCAAAACGCATTCACGGCGGGGGACTCGGTGCGAAGCACCGGGATACTCACCCGCATTTTTAAAGTCTCGTCCGATAATGGTCGCTTCTCAAGCTTCAGATTAACCCCGCGCGTAAAGTCTAAATGAAGGGTCACCGCAATCCATCCGATATCCGTAAAGCGCCTCTACATTGATCGCTAAGTGGAGGCTTCGCGTTCGGTGCAGTTCGTTGTGTGCCAATTGATCGTTGATCGAGACGGCCGCCAAGCCAATCTGTCAAGACGACGCCATGGTCGGAATAAGGAGTCTATTGGGCATGCGTTTGACTGTCATGCTTCTACTTTGGGCGTGCGCGGTTGGCGCAGGTCTTGGCTATCTTGTCCCGTACTCGAATGCGCCAGGCATGACAGGAGAAGCTCCAAAACAATGGCCTGTCGGTAGCACGATACAACCCAATGGCGAGCGTCCGATTCTAATGATGTTCATTCATCCAAAATGCCCTTGCAATCTGGCGAGCCTGGAGGAGTTCGCTCGGATCCTCGCGCGATGCAAAAGCCTGGCAGACATGTATGCCGTGTTTGTGAGGCCGCCGGGCGTCGGAGGAGGTTGGGAGAAGTCGCGGAACTGGGCCACGGTGGCAGCGATCCCGGAAATCCACATGGCCGTGGATGAAAATGGAGTCGAGGCTCGTCGTTTCGGGGCCACCACCTCCGGTCATGTTCAGCTATACGACGCTGAAGGGAATTTGAAGTTCACCGGCGGTATTACAGGGGCACGCGGCCACGCTGGGGATAACGCGGGCGCGGACGCCGTCCGGAGTTGGCTTCGGCGCGGTTTTGCCGATCTACGTAGGACAGTGGTCTTCGGATGTCCGCTTTTCAGCCCGCCTTCCGACAGCGAACAAGGAGATGTCGGATGTCAGTCGTAGGCGACGCCTTGGGAAGTGCGGCGGAAACTGAGCGACGGACCAAGGCGCTCTTCCA
>JADFIX010000332.1 GCA_022566435.1 Planctomycetota bacterium | reverse complement strand
TTTCTCGGCATCGAATTCGGGCGGCCGGTAGTAACTCCGCCCGACGCGCATGAAATAGTCCTCGACGATTTTCAGCGACATGCCGATGCCGTTGTCCTGGAATATGATGCGCGGATCGTCCGCATCGTCGCTGTGGTCCCAAACGACGATGTTCGGTTTGTAACTGGCTCTGCATTCCTGGAATTCCGTTAGCGCCTGCATGTGACGGCAGGCGTCGAGGGAATTCTGAAGCAGCTCGCGAGGAAACAGGCTGGGATCAGGGTAGAGGCTCTTGTCCATCAAGAGGCGCATGATGTTCTCGTATTCAAGCTGGAATCGGAACGGCCCGGCGATGAAACGTTTGTCCTTCATGCAAACGCAACGGCGGTCGTTCTCGCACACCCCAGGCGTGACTGCGGCAGACTTCGATCACGAAGTCGGTAACGTCCTTTTGTTGAAATTGTAGGTTCAGGTCCGGATGATTCTTGACATACTCCTCGACGCGATCCGCATGAATTCGCTGATAGAACTCCGCGAGCATGGCGTCTTCGAGAGCGTGTGCGTCGCGGAGATTCTTCTTTGCGCGGGCGTGTGATCACGTTTCGCCCCTGCTGGAAGTGTGCGATCGTTGTTCGCCCAAAAGGGGCAGCGACATGTTAGCCCAGGGCATCGCCCGGCATCGCCCTGGGTCTGCGACGCGCAAGACCAAAAAGCCCTGAAGGGGCGCAACAATCAATCCCAAACGTACCGTTCATCAAACTGCGTGCCACTGGCGGCTTACCCGCCCGTGCGATCGCCAGGCGGTTCCAGTCCTGCAGGATGCCGCCTTGATATGTATGGAACTTGAAACGAATCACAGGGGCAAGAGAGGCATCTCTGTTCTTCGTGCTGCCCATGAGGTGAAGGAGATTCATCAACTATGACGGTGGCATGTCGAATGCCTGGCTGTTGCGTCCTTTCAGAGCCCCAATGTTTTTGTGTTCCGGTCCCCAGGGCGTTGCCCCGGGCTGCTATGTCGCTGCCCCCTTGGGGCGAACAACGATCGCACATGGTCAACAGGAGCGAACCGCAAACATACATGAGGCTTAGATTGTACGTGCGGCAAAGATCGATCCCAAGTGACTTGTAAAGAACAATGAGAGATGAGGCCCGGGCTCGGCGTATTCCCTTCAAACTCGAACCCGCCGATCGAAGTGTTTGACAAAATGTCGAGTGCGAGCGAATTCGAGCCGCCTTGCGTGTTGATTTCGTCTGCTATTATAGGCTTTTTTGCCAGGTCCCAGAAAAACGTGCGGAGACGATTCGCAGGCGGGCTGTCAAGAGAAAAACAGAATTTTTCTTTTCCTTGGCCCAATCGAGTGCCTACAGTTTGGTGATATCGTAATCCGCCGTCATCGCGAAGTGAGATTGGGGCACGGTGGATGGGGGATAACGCCGGATCGTCAGGCGTCGGGGACAATAGACGGGCGGCCTTGGCTTTTCGGGAAGGCGAGGGCCGAATAACAAGAAGGGGGAAATCCGATGATCCGTGGAGAGAGACGCAAACGATCGACAAGACGCCGGGCTTTAACTGCCGTTTTTACGGTTGTGTTGATTCCCATACTACTCGGTTTCGCCGCACTGAGTGTGGACGTCAGCTTCATGTTCGATGTGACACAGCACACTCAACACACCGCGGACGCCGGTGCATTGGCGGGGGCGACGGCTCTGCAGGATTACTTGGGGGAGGAATATTACGATCGTGCGATCGTGACCGTGGCCAAAAATCAACACAGCCGAGGCTTTCGATCGCTCGACGATCAGATCGTTGAAGTGGGGCGATGGAATTCCTTCGATCAGGTGTTCATCCCCATGGGTGACGATGAAATTGAGCAGTCCAACGCCGTGCGCGTGACGGCGGCACGGCACCGCGTGCCCCTCTTCTTCGCGCGTCTGATGGGGATACACACGATGGACGTCTCACGTCCGGCGGTGGCGGCGGTCCAGTTTCCCTGTGGCGGCATCTGGGGCCTGGAAGAGGTGACGATTCCCGGTAGTGTCGTTACCGACAGTTACGTCTCCAACGATGGCAACTACACGCCGGCGACCGCTGGCGACAACGGCGACCTGTGCAGCGGCGGCGACATCACCGTGTCGGGGTCGGCCTTGATCGACGGCGATGCGATGGCCGGCATTGATTCGGAACTCACGGTCAACGGTGGTAGAGTGGAAATCACCGGCGTGGAAGCCAACATGATTTTGCCGTCCGATTTGCCGGATGTTAGTGTCGACAACCCGGAGGTGCTGAACGACAACAATCGCATTGGGAATACCGCGCTGGGGTTGGATCCGTTCGCCGGCGGCTTGCACCTACGCATCGGTTCCGACGATAGTCTGACGTTGCCGGCAGGGAGAGACGACAATCCCGCCGTTTTCTACTTCGATTCAATGACCTTTACTTCCGGTGCGTCGCTGGTAATCACGGGCCCGACGGTGATCTACCTGGCGGGCGACTTCGACTTCACGGGTCAGGGGACGGTCAACACGACGCGGGATCCGAAAGACCTAATGATCATATCCGCCGGCGAAGTTGTGAAGATGTCTGGCGGCGTGAGTTTCTACGGCTCGATCTTGGCCCCGAACGCCGAAGTTGAACTTTCCGGCACGGCGGAATACTTCGGGGCCGTCATCGGGCGGACGGTAAAGATTACAGGCGACTTCGAGTTTCACGTGGACGAATCGTCACCGCTGCTTGCGGGGCTCGTCGTGAAACCGCCCATCCTGGTGCAGTGATTGCAGCGTTGGGGAAACTGTCAGGAATCGGCTCGTCGCAGGCTACTAAACCTCTTCCAGCTCCTTCGTCTTCGCGGTGAGCATGGAATCAATCGTGCCTTCGTGCTTTTTCGTCAGTTTTTGAACGGCGTCTTTGACGTCAGCGGCTTGGTCTTCACTCATTGACTTGGCTTTTTCCGCAGCGTCGGCGGCCTTGTTGGCGTCGCGACGGGCGTTGCGGATCGCGATCTTCTGGGCTTCAGCCATCTTCTTGATTTGCTGGACGAGCTGCTGGCGACGCTCGCCGGAAAGCGCCGGGACGGGAAGGCGAATGGCCTTGCCGTCGCTCATCGGAGTAATACCGAGGTCCGATGTCTGGATTCCCTTCTCGATATCCTTGAGCGTGGTGGGGTCAAACGGTTTGACCAGCAACGTCGACGGCTCAGGCACGCTGATGGTCGCCAGTTCCCGAAGTTCCATCGTACTGCCGTAGGACGAGACGTCGATCTTGAGGTGCTCGACAAGTCCGGCATGCGCCCGGCCGGTGCGAATGCCACGAAACTCCTGCTTGAGGAATTCGATAGCTTTGTCCATCGAGGCTGTGCAGGTCGTGCTGATGGCGGACGTCGACATAGTTTCGGTCTCCAACTCGTGACGCGATCCCGAACGGTATTGTAACACGCCCCGCGCCGTCCTAAAAGGGTTGTGTCGGATTTTGGACAAAGGTGCAATCCGACCGGCGATTCGCTACGGCAAAGGATGCCCGAAGGCGACCGAGGTCAGCTCTCGCTTCCGTCGATCAAAGTGCCGACATTCTTGCCCTGTACAACGTCGCGCATATTCCCCGGCTGATTGACGTCCAAGACGATGATCGGCACGCGGTTCCGCTGGCACAGGTCCACCGCGGATAAGTCCATGACTTTCAGACGCTTGTCGATGACTTCGTTGAATGAAAGACGCTCGATTCGCTTCGCGTTAGGATCTGTGACCGGGTCCGCCGTGTAGACGCCGTTCACTTTCGTGGCTTTGAGTAGGACGTCCGCACCGATTTCGGCACACCGAAGGGCCGCGCCGGTATCGGTGGTGACGAAGGGATTGCCCGTGCCGGCCGCGAAGATGACGACCCGTCCCTTTTCCAAGTGACGAAGGGCTCGGCGGCGGATGAACTTTTCACACACACGATCGACGGCGATGGCACTCTGCACGCGTGTCGGGACGCCGATCGATTCCAGTGTATCTTGCACGGCCAATGCGTTGATGACCGTGCCGATCATGCCCATGTAGTGGCCGGTGGATTCCTCGATCGGCGAGTCCTTGGCAATGGCGGTGCCGCGAACGATATTGCCGCCACCGACGACGACGCACACTTGAACGCCAAGCTCGACGACCAGCTTGACCTCGTCGGCGAGGCGGCGCAAGCGTCCGCCGTCAATGCCGCCGGTGCCGGGTTTGCATAGGGCTTCACCGCTGATCTTGAGGAGCACACGCTTGTACTTCGGCGCGGTCATGCCGAAACTCCGGGGCAAGAAGGGCAAAGAAAACGTGCGGCGGCTAGCCTCCGACTTTCATGATTTCTAAATCGGTCACGGCGTTGACGCCGGCTTGTTTCAGCACGTCGCCCACCTTCGTCTTGCCGTAGTCGTCGGTCTTCACGTGAAGCTGTTCCATGAGCACCTTCTCGGCGTAGAAGGCGTTGACCTTACCTTCGGCGATCTTCTCGACAATTTGCTCGGGCTTGTTTGCAGACTTGGCCATCTCGATTGCCCGAGTGCGGACTTTTTCCACTTCCTCCGCAGGAACGCCGGATCGATCGATCGCCATGGGTTGCGTGAAGATGGCGTGCATGCAAAGGTCGGCGGCCACGTTCTTGTCGGACTTAGGCTCGGCGTCGAGTGCCGCGAGAATGCCGCTCTTGCCGTCGTGGTGGATATAGAAGGCGAGATGCGTACCCTCGATTCGCCGACATCTGGTCAGATTCATGTTTTCTCGAAGCTTGCCGAATACCTCGGTGAACTGCGTGTCGAGTTCGGGAATGCTGCGAATGGATTCAGGGTCCGGCGCCGCTTCTACGCCTTCGGCGGTCTTTTTGGCGAACGCATTAGCCAGGCCGATGAAGAGCTCGTTTTTGGCGACCGGTGCCGTCTCACATTGCAATTCAACGATTGCACCCGTGGTCCGCGCCTCGTTGATAAACACGCCGATTCGACCCTCGCCGGTTGCGCGATCCGTGCGCTCGGTGAGCTTTCCCTTGTGCTTTTTACGCAGCCATTCGATGGCCGATTCGATATCGCCGTTACATTCGGTGAGCGCCTGCTTGCACTCCATCATGGGTAAGTCGGTCTTTCCTCGCAGGTCTTTGACCATGAGGGCGGTGATTGTCGCCATACTTCAGTACCTTCCACGATTCCGCCCGACGCATGCGCCGGGCTATCCATTTGACGTTCGGTGTGACGGTCGTCCTGTAGTTGGCCGAGCTTACTATGAGGGGCGCTACAACCGTAATTATGCCAAGAGACTGTCTGAGCCAGATTTGGCAGCATTGGACGATTTGGAGTAGTTTCATGTCTATGGGAAGGCCCAGAAAATCAAACAAGCATTTGCCAGCTCGAATGTACCCAAAGCATGGTGCGTTCTACTTTGTTGACGTTGACAATAAATGGCATTGGCTGGGGAGAACTTTGGCAGAAGCCCATCGCAGATATGCAGATTTCTGTCCCGGTACTGATGTAGTAAAGACCATGAATGACTTGGCTGACAAATATCAGCGTGAAGTGATCCCGAGCTATCGCGTCAAAGGTCAAAAGAACAAGGCCA
>JADFIX010000331.1 GCA_022566435.1 Planctomycetota bacterium | reverse complement strand
AAGGCCTTCGCCGCGGTCGCCGCCCGGTCGCCGGACGTCTCCGCCTCGCTCGACGGAATCGACAACCGGATGTGGATCACGAAGGACGCGGCCGTCATCGACACCGTAACGACGCTCATGGCGGATAAGAATCTCTACATCGCCGACGGGCATCACCGCTACGGCACCGCGCTGAACTATCGCGATTGGTACGCCAAAGGGCAGGGCGGGTCCTTGCCCGACGATCACCCGGCCAACTACGTCATGCTGGTCATGGCCTGCATGGACGATCCGGGTTGCTTGATCCTGCCGTATCACCGGGCCTTGGCCGAGATCAAACTGGCGACGGTGCTGGACGCTTGGTCGGCGGGCACGGAAACATGCGACCGAGAGGACGCCGACGTCGTCCTGGTGGAGGGGGCGACAGGCATGGAGGCCCCTTTGCGATTCACGGATCGTAAGAAATTAATGGAACTCGAACCCGACCATTGCAAACCGTGGTACGACCTGGACGCCGCCTACCTGCATCGCTACCTGATCGACGAGCAATTGAAACGAAGCCTGGAGGCGGAGCCGCAGGTTCGCTACGTCAAGTCCGAGGAAATGGCGAGAAAGACGGCGCGCGAGAAAGACGGCGTGGCCCTGCTGGTGAAGGCAACACCGATGGCCCACCTTCGCGCGGTCAGCGAAGCCGGCGGCCTCATGCCGCAAAAAAGCACCTATTTCTACCCCAAGCTGGCGACGGGCTTGACGATCAATCCGCTCGATTGAAAACTCCCTGTCAAGAGTAAGTTAGGATCTCAAGAAGGAGCTGCGGACTCTCGGCGACATCGGTTGCATCGAAGACTAAGCCATAGCGAGGATCGTTACCGCAATACGCAATCGCCCGCCACAAAAAGCGAGGGAAACTCTTTTTGAGAAGCCGTATCCTTGTCTTTAGATCAAATTTGCGAGTCCTCCGTAACTCCGACTTGAACTTACTCTGTGTAGTGAGAAATACCTCCCATTCGAGCTCGTGATCGGCGGAATCGTCGCTTCTCTTAAGGTCGTGCTCGTCCAAGAAAAACACCTCATAGAGAATTGCATCCAAATCAACACGTATCTTATGATAAACCGGTATAATGAGAGTATCAGGCGCAAATACAACGGTTCTCGCGTGTGCATTCGCTGCCAAGCCCTTCCAAGACGAATTCATTGTGAATGGCACTGACTTCTCTTTCTCGCCGAATGATACTACACCTAAATCTGGGCCATCAAGCCCCATGCGTGCAAATGGCCCAATCCCATCATCGTGGACGTACAGTTTGTCGATCCGCGAGGATCGCAACAAAGTATCGGTGTCCGGATAAGGTTCCGCACTGGGCCTTCCCAGACTATAACCGGTTATGGTAACAGCGTGTCCGGTATCCCAATCTCCGTCAAACGGCCTCGGTCCGTCAGAGAACGACGTGTCAAACAGCGCTGCGTTCATGATTAGCGGGATTTTGGCCTCGTGCAAGTACGCATACGCAGTCGCCTGCAAGGTCTGCTTCCGGCTTACTCCGACAACTTCAGGTTCAAGCCCGGCAGCGCGAACAGCGTTAGCCATCTGGGGCGGGTCAAGTCCGCGGTTCGGAAACGTACGTTCCAAACCGGGAGACTGCTTTGCGGCGATTGTAGTGATTTCAACCGGTGAATAGATCTTGTGTTGAAATAGCGTTGCAGTCCCTTGCAGCGCAGACCAAAGCGCACTGGTCGCACATGCGGCAGCCACTGCATCCTGCTGTTGAAACGGCAAAGAGTCTACCGAAAACGTATGACCGAGTAGGTGGGCTTCGCAGCGGCGCTTGACGGGATAATAACGCCGCCCCTCACATTCGTAGGTCTTTAGGCACGTCCGACCAATGCACGCATGCGGTAACGGCCGTACGACGAGAAACCCAAGGTATTGCTCATTGATGGCCTCAGTCGATGGCACTTCTGTGTCAGGTTCAAGACTGGGAAGAAAATCCTTCTCCTCAAGATGCCCTCGAAAGAAGTGGAGTCTCCTGCAGGTTTTCTTATATTTGTCTTCAAAACAACGAACGTAGTACGCGGCGTAATCTTCGAGGTAGTCGCGATCCGTGTAATGGGATTCAACAACGATTGTCAGAGAATGCCCGGCATCGGTATAATACTGAAAGTAATCACGAAGGTAGTCCAGGTGCCCTGCGTCTGCGTCCTTCAAGACATCTTTGAGGGCCTCAACCGTGTACGGTAGGAATTCGAAGAGTGTCCGGTCAGGCGGTTCGTCATGCATCGGCGATACTTCCTGAGGGCGATGTGCAAAAGTATCTCGTTCGGATTAGAGCGATGCAGAGCGCTCCAGCTGCTCCCGAGAAAGTCGGCGTTCGATGCGCAGGGCTTCCCTCGCTGCGTCAGCCTTACTGGCAGACTCGCCCGAGCGACCAGGCCGATCTCTGTTCTTCGACGCGCGTTCGGCAACAACACGACGAACCCGCTGCTCAAACGTTTCCGATTCCGTTCGTTTCGCCATTTGCCATCCCCTTTATTCCGTGTCGATCACTCAAATCCCGAGTCTCGGCCACCACCAGGAATCGTTCAAGCAATTCAGATGCCCTACTTGCATCGCTTGGCGGCAAATGAACTTCTTACCGCCAATTGCCCCGTCCGAGGCGCTCGAATTCAACCGCGTAGACGACAACTTGTGGATTCCGCATCATATCCACTCTGTCCCTTCGTACCCAACACGTGCTGCCTTGAAAGCATGAACGGCGGGTCTCCTGCGTATTGGACCACACAACATAAAGAAACGTCGGCTGGACGCCCACCACATCTACCATTCCCGATGCGCGTTTGCCGGAGGCTACAGAAACGTAACAATTTTGTAACAATCATGATCCGAGTGGACATCATGACAACCGTTGGGCGCGCGCCAATCTCTGGCTTTCACTAGCCCGCCACATTGCGAAGCCGTGAAACTCGTTTCTCCACAACTTTCTGAATCTGGTCAACCGCGACCACGCTGAACACGAGTTGTCCGCCGCCCAGAACATCCTCGAGTGCCGCCGGGTTGTCGGTCAATACATGTATGCTCTTTCCATCGGTAATCAGACGACGATCGATCAGCGGATCCTGCGTCCCAGTTATTTTGCGCAACAATTTCAGGGATTTCTGGATTCGCTGAAGGCTTAGCCCGGCATCTCGCAAGTGCTTTACGACCGACAGCTTCACCAAGTCGTGAAACGAATACCTTCGTTCGAATCCCTTCCCACGGCTCCGTTTCATGGACGGCCTGACGATGCCGCGTTCATCCCAGTAATCGAGACAGCGCTGGCTCACTTTCGTAATTCTTATGGCTTCGGATGACGAGTACGCGCGCATCATGACAACCACATTATACAACAACAATGTTGTTCTTCAAATAAAAAGGTCGTTTTGGCCTGCGAATTACTCATTCCTTTGGCGGGCAACGTATCGGGAATCGCAGTATCCGATGGCACGCAGGACTCTCACGAACGGCAACAGTCCAAGATTAGGATGCGAAATCTGAGTCCGCGGGACCGGTTTTTCGATCTGTCAAGTCAGGTGGCACGTCAATGGCCAGACCGAGACGTGGGGGATTTGGCGCACCTTTTCGGGTGAATGCCACACCGATGGCGCACCTTCGGGCGGTCAGCGAGGCCGGCGGCCTCATGCCGCAAAAAAGCACCTATTTCTACCCCAAGCTGGCGACGGGTTTGACGATCAACCCGCTGGAATAAACCTCTCCGCTATGAACCGGCGTCCATGTGCCGGCCGGTGTTGAGCCGACGACCGCTCGGCTTCTCGATTTTCGCGATCAAGAACCCTGAGCGACGTGAGACATGACGCCACGCACTACTTCAGGCATCCGGGATGCACCCGTCAGAAGGGCGATTTCGCGGAGTGGACGGACTATTTTCGACGTCTCTTGCCGGCGCGTTTCCGCCCGCGGGGTTTGGCGGGCTTCTTCGGGGATTCGGCCACCGTTTCACCCAGGTCAAACAGCGTTTCCGGTTCCGGCGCTGTGGCGTCGCGATCGACCACGATGGTGTCTTGCAGGCCCAATTCGTCGCCCGGGCTTTGTTTTTTTACAATTTTGCCGTGCTCGTCGAATTCCATGTCCGCTTGCGCCGTGTATTGCTGTGCCAGCGACACGAGCGATTTACGGAATGACTCCTTGTTGATCACCGTGATCGAACGAGTCGCCTCGACCACTTCGTTGATGTAACGCGTAAAGACATCGCGCCGTTTCGAGAACGCCACCTTCTTGCGCTTACGCCGAAGAAGTATGCCGAGCCGCCGCCCACACTCGGCGATGGCCAGCTTCACTTCTTTGCGGATTTCATCGTAGTCGGCGATCGCCTCCTTGCCCTCGGAAATGAACGGCACCCACACGCAGGCCAAGTGGATGAGAATCACCATCGGCGCCTGCGGCATCGCCCCGCTCGATTGCGACAGCGAGTAGTTGTTCCACTTGGTATCGAGGACTGCCTTGAACATGCAACATGAGCTTTGCTGATAGAGCAAGGGCACGCGATTGGCAAAGCGGATGACCCGGGCCTGCGCCCGTTCACCCTTGTTCTTTCCGTTGCCGTCGTGATCGCGGTGGTCGCTGCCTAGCCGGCCGCCGTAGGCAATGCCCACTTCAATCTGAAACGGATTCCCCCGGTAGACCGAGGGCGGACGCGTGCTGGCCGTATAAAACTCCGCTTCGACGCCCCGTAGAAGCCCGGCGAGAATCGCCTCCGCACCGATCGGCGCCAGGCAATTTGTGGACGGCGCCTTCAGCTTCGTAGTCTGCAATGTGTTGTAGATCTTTTCGATCACCGGCGGGAGCACCGCGCTGACCCAGGTCGATGTCGTCACACCCGACTCGACGCACACGCGTTTGGCCACCGCGGAGCTGACCCGCGAAAACTCGCTCGTTAGAAAGGCGCCGAGCTTCTTGGCCTGCGTCTCCTTGAGCATTTTCATCAAGGTGCCCAACTCCACGCCGTACGGATGCGGTTTGATCTCCTTGGTTTCCGCCGGAAGCGTTTCCGTGCCGCGCGCGAATTCGACCGCTGCGTCGCTTGGCGATTTATAAATAATCCGGGCATGAGGATTAGCGATCGCCGTCAATTCCAGATACTCGTCGATGCTCTGCCGGCCGCGATTGTAGGTCGCCTCGATCTCGATGATCACCTCGGTACCGTGGGGCCAATCAACTTCCACGGGCTCATCGCTGATGATATCCGGCCTGTTTTTCTTGGTGTCGATGGCCAAGCGATACATGTGGGCGACGGCACGCGAACTCGTCCGGCTGATGATCTGAATCGGCTTTCCGGTGGTAATCAGCCCGTACATCCCGGCGGCACTAATGCCGATCCCCTGCTGCCCGCGTGACATCTTCAGCCGATGAAATTTGGACCCATATAGCAGCTTCCCAAAGACATTTGGAATCTGCCCTTTCACGATTCCCGGCCCGTTGTCACGAACCGCGACCGTGAGTCGATCCTGGTCCGTTTGCCGGACAATCACCTCGACGACGGGGAGAATCCCGCCCTCCTCGCATGCATCCAAGCTATTGTCCACG
>JADFIX010000330.1 GCA_022566435.1 Planctomycetota bacterium | reverse complement strand
TCCGCGAACTCCACGATCTACACTAAACACATTCGGTCCCGGCGGCTCGATCCGCAAACCACGCCGCCGCCAAAGGTCATAGAACGGGTCGCCGTCCAAAGCTGCTGATGGGAATCGAACCCATGACCTCGTCCTTACCAAGGACGCACTCTACCAACTGAGCTACAGCAGCAACGTAAGCCGCCGTCCCGATGGGGAAGGCACTAGATGCACTGATCCACCGTCGCACCATTGGCGGCGAGACCGAGCTATGTCCCGGTCGACGGCGTCCAAACGAAGCCGCAGAAACCGTCCGAAACACGAAGCGCACCGCCGCTTTCGGCGGGATTCCGATGCACCCGTAGCCAGAGCCGAGCGAGTATACATGTCGTTACGTGCTTGTCAAACGCATTTCTTGCGCTGTACACGGATTTCAGATGGCAGCGAAGCTGGGCTCTCGGCACGCGGAAAACCCCGCAGTATGCGTGAAAGTCACGACCGAGAACCGATAGAGACGCCGAGACCCATCACTCAAGGCGTCAGTCTTCACACCTTTCCAATATCGGACGATTCCGTACCGGCCACGACTCCCCGTGGTGCGGCTGCAAAAGGCGGATTTCGAGCACTGGGCCGAGAAGAACGCTTCTCGTGGGCGATCTCGACGGAAGAAACAGCGAAAAGCAGAAAAATGCGGGCGTTCTGAACACGCGACAGCCGCCGCTTGCCGACCGGGCAAACCTCCAATCGGCTTGCTCGTCGACCGTCACCCCCCTATGATGTCCTGAGGTGTAATTCACAGGGATTCCTGAGTCCTCAACCCTAAGTCGCCTTCCAGGAACAGACCTACCGTGAACCAACGATCGCTCGGCGAAAGCGGGATTCGAGTATCCGCCGTGGCCCTCGGCACGTGGGCGATGGGCGGAGACGTGGCTGTTTGGGGGCATATCGACGATCGAGAGTCCATCGCCGCGATCCAGCAAGCGCTGGATTGCGGGATCAATCTGATCGATACCGCACCAATTTACGGCAACGGTCATGCGGAAGAGATCGTCGGCAAGGCCGTGTCGGGCCGCCGTAACGAGGTCGTCATCGCCACCAAGTGCGGCCTGGTTCCGCCCGACCGGGATGGCGATCTACCCATTCGCAATCTTTCGGCCAAGCAGATCCACCGAGAATGCGAGGCCAGCCTTCGCCGCTTGCGCGTAGATGCGATCGACATCTACCACTGCCATTGGCCCGACCCCGAGACGCCGGTACGCGAGACCATGGAAGCCCTTGTGACACTGTGGGACCAGGGGAAAATCCGCGCCATCGGCCTTAGCAATTTCGGGTGCGAGCGTCTGGCGGCCGCCCGAGAATTCGGCCCGATTCACTGCCTCCAGCCACCATTCTCGATGTTGAACCGCCGCGCCGCCGATGACTTGCTGCCCTACTGCAAGGAGCATCAGATCGGGGTGATTTGCTACGGTCCGCTTGCGAAAGGCCTATTGACCGGGAAATTCCACCGCGATGCCAAGTTCAACGACCTACGAAGCCAGGACGCGGACTTTCAAGGTGTCCGTTATTACCGCAATCTAGACATTGTGGATGAACTTAAGAAGGTAGCGATCAAGTACGACAAGACGGTCGGGCAACTCGCCATAAACTGGGCCGCCAGCTTTCCCGGAATCGCGGCGCCGATTTTCGGAGCGAAGCGACCGTCACAAGTGCGGGAAAACGTTGGTGGCATCGGCTGGGAGATCTCTCGCGAGGACCGCGATCTGATCGACCGAATTCTCGGAGGCCCACCCGGTGCCATCTGAGCCCCACACGCCCGAATCACGGCCTCGCCCGACTCGAATCAACGGCCGAAAAAGAGCTGAAGGCGGCCGACCGTACAAGCGATCCGGCGACTTGGCCGCTTTGTCCGACGCGTCGCGGCACTACGCACAGGCCCACAACGATCGTCGTTCGCACCGCACGGCGTCACAATGGCTTATTGCCTTTGCCGCCGCCCTGCTCGTTGGGCTGGCCGTGGCCTTTCTTCTTCCTTCCGCGCATATATGCGCAGCCTCGCTTCGTTTTGCAGCGCCACCCACCTCAGCGCAGCGCGCGCAAGTTCGAAAGGCGCTCATGGATTTCGCCTGGCGGGACCAAGCGAAACAGGCCGCGCCGGAATTGGAACGGCGTGCATGGTTTGTCGACGAACCAAGTCACGACACGCTCAGGTTGTGCCTTCACGCGTCTGACCGATCCCTCGGCGTGCAACGTGTCAGATTACTGTCAGAGTCCTTCATCGCATCCATCGAGAAAGAGGCCGCGGTGATCGGCGCGACGCCGACCGACGGCGAACGGGCGCTATCGCTGTATGCCGCCCGACTGGACGAGCGGCTCCAAGCCGCACAGGCGCAACTGGAATCGACGACGGCCGGGGAGCCCGAAAACGATCCGACCCCAGCGCGGTCTGCCCTGACAAAGGATTGGGAGACCGCCCGCGCACGGTTCATCGACCTGCGGCTTGCGCTGTCCGAAACCAACGCACAATACGATCAGCTCAGAAACGAACGAAATCCGACGAGCGGAATCGTGGCCACGGAGGATCGACGCGTTGTGCTGGAGAAGGATGACGCGCTTCAACAGGACTTGGGCGAGCTAACCGTCAATCTGACCGAGGTCAAACTGCACTTGCTCAACGTGTGGCAGGCGTCCGCGGGTCCGCTGGAATTGCTTCAAACGGCCTCCCGTGATCTCGCCGAAATTCGCGCCGCGGACGTCGGGGCTACGGGCACTGCCGGCGAGATGGTCACGGACCTGCGATCGACAGGATTAGAATACGTCGATCTACTCACCGCGTTCGCCACGGAATGGAACAAGGAATTTGTGACATTACGGCGTCGCCCGATCGATCCCATGACCGGCGCGGTGCTGGAGCTGCACCGGCGTATGCGGACGCGTTTGAGCGATTTCCTCTTCCAAGCGGGCAAACACACCGCGAAAATGCGCGGCATGGTGGACGGCGTAGGCGATTTGCCCGGCGACCGGCCGAGGCTGCACGTGTTGCACGCCTCTTTGATGCGGTTTTTCCGTGCGGTCCAAATGGCCCACCACCGTTTCGAATTTTCCGCCGGTGCCATCGAAACCCAAGCGAACTTCAAGCTGGACACGGCGCAGCGGGCGGCGCGCGGCTTGTTCCGCCGCTCACAGATTCGCATCACCAACATTGATCGATTATTGCAAGAGCAGGCGAGACAGCGAGCCGTCGCGCAGCGGGCCGAGGATCTTCAGCGCACGGAGAAACGGCTCGCATCGTTGCGTGAGGCCGCATACCTGGCCGTCGAGCGACTCGTCGCGGTTCAGGAAGGCCTCAACGTCAACGCCGGACTGACGGAATCCTACCTACGCTCGACGCTTCTGGCGGACATGTCCAAGGGTCGGATCGATTTCACCAAAGCCGACCTCGCAGCCACGCAAGGCACGCTGGCGCAACTCACCGACCGACGTATGCAATCGATCGTGGGCGTGAATCTGGAGCTGGCATCGGTCGACGTCATCGGCCGCACGGGCAACGTGCCGCAGCGCCTGCAGTTGGGCGGACTGTCCGCGCTCGTCACGCTCCTCGTGGTCGGGCTGGTTCAGTGGGTGATGGTTCGGCGGGGGCATTGAGTTCATCGTCGAACTTCTGCTCGCCAAGTGCAAAGTACACTCTACAGTGGCCCCATAGGCCGAGCGTTCGCAGCTAAGTGAAATTCAGCTCGCGAGGATTACTGTTCGTAACGGTTGGAACTTGCTAGGATGTCCCTGACAACTACTCGGTGATTCGTCGCGCCCGACCCCGTCAAACGAATCCCGTCGCAGGAGTTTTCTGATGCCAATAGCTGCTCTACGTTTCACGAATCTCGGACCATTCGAGGAAGTGGATTTTGATTTCGATCAACAAATCAATGTCTTGGTCGGGCCCAACAACTGCGGCAAAACGACGTCCCTTCTTGCACTTGCAAATCTTGCGGTTCGTCGGTTTCAACTACCGCCTAAGCTGCTCCGCCAACACCCATCCGCATTCCATACTTCCTTTTTCGATGGAGATCGGAAGCAACGACCTCTTGAAGGTATATTCCCCGTCGCCTATTCCGCCGACGACCCGGCAAGTCCGTGGTTTACGGCCGCCGATATCTTAGGTGTGAGCAAAGGTGACAAATGGCCTTACGCAAAATTCAAGGAGTTCGACGATTCCCGCAAATGCCTTGGTTACACATCCTTCGTGCCAGCACTACGGTGGAGCACCGACTACCGATCAGAAGGACCGATGCGGAAGCCTGGCACGGCATCCAAGGATTCCGAAGTTGCTACGCGAGCCGAGTGGTCCGAGAAGGAAGAACGGGCGTTACGGGACGAGACTCATACGCGCGCATCACTTGTTCGCGACGATCAAATCGTGCAGCAGATCGTCGAACTCGATTATCGATCGTATCGCCTGCAAAAACCCGTCATGAGGGAGATCTTGAACGACATTGCAAGACTCGCCTCGAAAATCACCGAAGGCTATCCGATTGCATTCTCCGGTATCGCCGAGGACGACCGGGGCCTCTTTCTCGAGTTCGAAACTCCGGACGGCAAAATGCCGCTCGACGTTCTCAGCCAGGGAACCCAATCGCTGATCCAATGGCTGGCGCAACTATTCATCGGATACGCGAAGCACTACAGATTCCCTCGAAGTCTGAATCGCAAACCCGGCATTTTGATTATCGATGAAATCGATGCCCACTTGCATCCATCTTGGCAACGTAAGATTCTTCCGGCGCTTGCCAGGCAGTTTCCTGGTCTACAAGTGTTCTGCTCGACGCATTCTCCGCTCATGCTAGCCGGCTTGAAGGCCGGTCAGATACAGTTGCTCACGCGTGACCCGAATGGCAAGATCACGGTATCGCGTAATGAGAGTGATATCATCGGATGGTCCGCGGACGAGATACTTACGAGTTTCTTGGGTGTAGACAACGCAACTGACCTTGATTCCGAAGAGATTCTGCAACGCCTACAGGAATTACGCGGTAAGAAACGACTTACAGCTAAACAACGCAAGGAGCTGGAATCGCTACGTAATACGATGAACCAGCGATTGTTGGCAGGCCCGGCATCCGAGGAACTGGCTCAATTCACACATGGAATGAATCGCCCTGGAAATAATAGTCGGAAGGAATCTGCCCAAAAAGAAACTCGGTCACGCAAGACTGCCCCCGCTTCACGCACATCGAAATCGACACGCAAATCTACGAAAGCGAAGAAGTAATGCACAATGTCGACCGCGGCCCCGAACCGCCCGGTCTTCCGAGCGTCCGGCAACGGTATACCCCTCGCTGGGTCAGCTACTATCGGGACGGTCGCGGGTCCAAGCCATCGGATTCGAAGTGGCGGGATTTTCACGACAACGTCAGCGACGTTTTTGCCAGCCTTTGTGGCTATTGCGAAGAAGGTTGCAAAGGCGACGTTGATCATTTTCGACCGAAAAGCAGATTCCCCGAGCATGTCTACGATTGGGGTAACTGGGTTGAATGGCACTGCCGTGGTTTTCATGGGTGTTATGGCGATTTTGCTCCGATCAGGTTGGCGCGTGCT
>JADFIX010000329.1 GCA_022566435.1 Planctomycetota bacterium | reverse complement strand
CAAATTTATAGATTTTTTCAAAAAAACTTTCTTTTTTTCGGTGCATGGACCCGAGACGTTGGTATACCGACTTAGTGGCAAGAAATCAGAGTCCGGTAGAATTCCGCTGACGATTCCATCATTTCACTCCGACTTCGCAAGAGGCGGTCTGCAGGGTCTGCCACGGCTGTGCGGGTCGGGCACGGTCTTCCAAGCGGTGATTAGGAAAGCGCCTTCGCCCAAATACCCGGGTTTTGGACGATGCATTCTTGTGGATGGTGCGGCCTCGGATTGCCACGAGCTGCCAGCGGTGTCCAATCCCAAAAACACGAATTCGCTCATCCTACCCCAAGCTACCACCATGATCCCCAAGGTCTCGGTCGCGGCGGCCCATGAAGAATATGAATATCCGCTTGCCCGCGCTACTTTTCGATGACACGCGACCGAGTTCTCGAGCGGGAATGCCGGATAATCATTTCGAAACCCGATTCGCAAGCACTCGCGTTGATCGAGTCGTGGAGTCGCCGAAAGACACCGCTGTATGTTCTCTCGTCTTCTCGGATCGCTTGATTCGAAAGCAGGGGGGTGCGATGATCGACTCTACGCTTGGGCGGAACAGGCAGACGCGTCGCGTGACGGACGGGAATTCAACACATTCACAGTGAGTACCTCCAAAAGTTTCGGACATGGGAAAATCCCGAAAACGAAAAAAACGCGGTGCGGAGAAGGTCGCCCCGTCTACAGCGCCGACGCATCGGTCGATCGCCTGGCACCCGCTGCTGGTCGTCGTAGCGGGCGTCGTCGCCTACTACAACAGCTTCGCAGGAACATTTGTGTTCGATGACCATGCCCATATTCATGCGAGCAGCCGGATCAAGGACCTATGGGCGGTTTGGCCCGTGTTGGGTGGCCGCCGCCCGACCGTCGACATCACGCTGGCCGTCAACTATGTCGCCGGCGGTTTCGAGGTGTGGGGTTATCACTTAGTCAATTTGCTGATCCATCTTTCGGTGGCCCTCTTGCTGTTTGCCGTGATCCGGCGGACGTTGATGCTAGCGCCGCTTCGCGCGCGATATAATAGATCATCGACTTGGCTGGCCACGATCGTAGCGGTCTTGTGGGTCGTTCATCCGCTCAACACGCAGGCGGTCACGTACATCATTCAGCGCGGCGAATCGCTCATGGCGTTGTTCTACCTGATGACCCTATATTTCGTGATCCGAGGGACGACGGCGCGAAGCGGTCGCGCTTGGTTTTTCGCCGCGGTGGTGGCATGTTCGATGGGGATGGCCGGCAAGGCGGTCATGATGACCGCACCGGTCGCTGTGCTACTGTACGATCGATCGTTTCTTTCGGGCTCTGTCGGTGCCGCGTGGAAACGCAGGTGGATGTTGTATTGCGGCCTGTTCGGTACCATCGGCGTATTGTTCGCTTGCGGCGTTTTGCAGGGCGTATTGGACTCCACGCCGCATTCTACGTCGGTCGGGCTGGGGTTTAAGGGGGCTACCCCGCTGCAGTATGGGCTCACGGAGTTGGGCGTGCTCCCTTACTACCTTCGGTTGGCGCTGTGGCCCGACCCGCTGTGCTTCGATTATGCCTGGCCCTTCGCGCACACGTTTGGCGAAGTCGCGCCTTTCGCGGCGATCGTTGTCGGGCTATTGGCGTTGACGGTTTGGGCGCTGGTCCGTCACCCGCGCATCGGATTCATCTGTGCGTGGTTTTTCCTGATTTTGTCTCCGACGTCGAGCATCATGCCCATCCGCGACGCCCTCGTCGAGCATCGAATGTATCTTCCCCTGGCGGCGGTGATCGTCCTCATTGTTCTTACCGGGCACGAAATATTCAGGCTCGTGGAACGAGTCGTTTCGCAACGCAAGTGGATTCTACGCTTGGCCGCGGCATTTATCGTAACGGCAACCGTCGCCTGTTTGATAATACTGACCGTCAGGCGGAATGCGGTCTATGCTTCCAACGAGACGCTTTGGCGGGATGTGACGACGAAACGACCTCAAAACGCACGTGGATTTCTAAATGTGGCTACTTCCACGACAGACATGCCCGGCGCGGTCCGAGCCCTCGAGACGGCCATTACGATCGACCCCGACTTTGCCGATGCCCATTTCAATCTCGGTCAGGCGTACCGGAATTTGCGGCGATTCGAGGATGCGGCGGCCTCTTATCGGCGTACGGCCGAACTGGACGCGGACCTGTCCGCGTCCGCCGAACTGAATCTTGGCCTCGTATTGGGAAAACTGGGCCGTTCCAACGAGTCGGCCGGCGCATACCGCAGGTGCCTCGAAGCCGATCCTGCCAACTACAAAGCCCACTTCAATCTCGGCAACCTGGCTGCGGAAAGCGGCAGCAACGCGGTGGCGATCGAGCGATATGAGTCATGTATAGCGTCTGCGCCGTCGTTCGCTCAGGGTCGCATCAATCTTGCCCGGGTGTTGATGCGCGTGGCCCGTTGGGAAGACGCGGGGAAACACCTCGTGCGAGCCCTGACGCTCGTGAACGAACGCGCTCGCGGGGATGTCCACGTTCGCCTGGCAACCGTGCTGGTGGAATTGGGAAGGGGCGACGAAGCCGTCTCGCACTTGGAGGCGGCCCTTCGCGTTGATCCGAACAATGCCAAGGCCAAACGCGCGTTAGCGCAATTGAAAGCCGACTCGGCGCGATAGTGGTGATGAGACGTTGAAGCGGGGCAATCCCCCGAGCCGTTGATGACGCCGTCGGACTTTGCACCCGGGGCGTCGCCAAAACGTACCCGACCTGCCGCCGTCCCTCCTTTCATCCGTGAATTGGCGATATGCGAAGCCGCCCGTTCCAGATCGACTGGCGGTCTTGACGCGGGAGGCCCACGACAAACCGCTTGTCGGCGCACATCCGTTGGACGGCGTGCGGCGGCGATACACTGCTGGGTCGTCGTGTTCCCGTCCGTGCTATCAGTCTTGGTGGTCGCCAAGTTGTTCCAAGACTTCAATCCACTGCGCGAAGTGGGGGCATTGGTCACGCATCGTCGCCAATCCGATTCGCTTTGCGGCGATGATGCCGTGGAGGACCTTTTGGTAACGAGGCACCAGGGCGCAAATGCGTTTTGACGGTGCGGTCTCGGGGTCGTCGTCAATGCGCTCCGGTTCGCCGCACTCCTTGATAATCTCATCCAAGCGTGTTTGGATCTGTGAGCGCTGCACGGATTCGGCCAGAACCCTTGTATCGCTGAACAGCAAGGCTTCGAACTCATGCATCTGGATGTACGGAAGGAACCTCGCTCCGTCGAACGATTCCCCGAGCGTCGCGCAAACATCAGCGTGAACTGCTTGCTCGATGATTTCCGCTTTTGTTGAGGGTCGCGTCTCTCGCTTTGACTCTTTCTTTCCGGGCCAGTCGGATGGCAAACCGTAGTAGTCGAACATCGTCGTCACGAATCGCTCTGTATCCTCCTTGAGGTACCGCAACAACTCTCTCTTGGCGCGAGCCCAAGATGGTACGCCGCCGTGCGCGCGACGCCGGCCGGGCGTCGTAGCGGAAATGAAGACATTTCGGGTGGCAAGTGAAGGGCTGACAACTTCTCTTCCAAATTTCTCATCCGTCTGGCCTTCCACAAAGGCAAGCACGCGAACCGTCATGGGCGACCTCCAAAGATGTTCTTCTCCCACAGTTCGCCCATCGAGTATTCGTCAAGCCATTCGGAGAGCTTCTCCGCTTCGAGTTGTTTGCACTGCGTCCCTGCTTTCTTGTCGATTTCAAGCACCACAACCTGACCGGGATCGAATTCATCCACCAGGCGGGGCGATTGTGTTGCCAGGATGACCTGTGTCTCCGTGGCCACGGATTTGACGAGTCCCGCGAGAACGCTAATCGCATAGGGATGCAATCCCAGTTCCGGTTCATCCAATACGATCACGCTCGGCATCCTTTCCGTAGGCTGAAGGAACAGCGTCGCCAACGCCATGAACCGCAGCGTCCCATCCGATAGCTGGTGTGGGCCGAGCAGGTAATCGGCGTGTGCTTGTTCCTTCCAATTGAGGAGAATGTAATTGTCGCTACCAGCTGACGGTTGCAAGATGAAGTCGCCGAACGAGGGGAATACCAGGGCGACGGTGTCCACAATCCGTTGATAGCAATCCGAGTAGGTTGTTTGCAGCATTCTCAGGTAGGCGGCCAGATTTCCCGCGTCGCTGCGCAGATAGTTGGCATCCTCGGTGTACCCACTCTTGCGAATCTTGGCGGTCGATGAAGTGTCGTGGAATTGAAAGACTCGGCAGCGCGACAACATGCCGAACAGTATTCTACAGGTCTCTTCAGTTTCGGCCCTTTTCTTCAGTTCGCTCTCCTTATGGCCCGCACCGAGCGCAATATCCTGTGGCCGGGGACATCCTCTCTGGTCGAAAACGGCGCGCTCGTCGGTGAAAATCAGCGTGGCGCGCTCGTCTGTGAAAATCAGCGTATCAGGAGCCGCGTCCGCAAGCCTCATTTTGTAGTACGTCCTGGAGCCAGACCCATCAAACTCGACCTCCGCCTCAATCTGTGTTGTCGTTTTGCGACCGTAATGCAGAAGCGAATCGGAGCCACCGTTGCGACCGATGTAGTCTTGCAATGCGCCGGTGCTGACGAAGTTCAACATCCGGAAGAACGACACCAGATTGCTCTTACCGGCGCCGTTGGCTCCAAGCAGAACAGTCACATCGCTGAAGTGAACCTCGGTGTTCCGGAAGGATTTGTAGCCTTTGAGCTTGATTGTCCTGAGTTTGTTTCTGTCCATGATTCGTCCTTACGCATCCTCCACATCGAGCATGAGCCGGTGGAAGTCTTTCTCGATCAGGCGGACATTCCAGGTGTGGTCGGCCCGGTGGACTTTGTCCATTGCCACGCGGAGAATGAGCAGAGTGAGCAAGTAGTACATACGGATCCTATTCTTCCGCAGGGCGAAGTAAAGGTTGAAACCGTCGATGTACGTGGCAAGCTGCTGCTTTTCAGCCAAATCTGCCTCTTTTTCTGATTCCGTCTTGACGAATCGACCGATACTTCCTAACGAAGATTCTAGCTGCCCCCCGGAGATAGTAACTCCGGGCCGCTGCGCTTTGCGCGTTTCACCAATCACACCACCTCCACCGTCCTCAAGCTCTCGATGCCCTGGCGGTAACTGCGCTTGCCGGGTCCGTGTCCGGCGTGACCAGCCCAACGGGGGGGTTGTCGGCCCGCTTCTTGTCCTTGTGGTCGTAGGACTCGATGGGCTTCTTGGCCGCCGGCTTTTTCCGTGTCGTCGTCTTGTTCTTGACCGATCGCTTTGCCACGTGCCGCGTGCTCCCATCACAATCGAACCGGATTCCGAGATGCCGTCGGGCGATACGAGGCCACCGTGTCGTCCGTTAGCGGACATCATGCAGTGAGGGCGGTCGCATGACAAGGCCCGACTACGACCATCCGCCGAAGCCGCTCCGACAACGCAGCATCCATCAACCGCGAATGAACGCGAATAGACGCTAATGTCTTTACCGGATTCGCGTTCATTGGCGTTCATTAGCGGTTCCTTGCCCTTTACATCAACCGCGAATAGACGCTAATCATCCGATTTCGTGTTGGCGTATCGCCTCCATTCCAGCTTCTTCGAGCCGAA
>JADFIX010000328.1:1076-5600 GCA_022566435.1 Planctomycetota bacterium | reverse complement strand
CTCGATATTCGGCGATTCGCCGGGTCGCCAGACAATCGAGACGACATCGAACCTGCATGAGAAGTCACCGGATCGATGGGACGTCAGAAAGTGCTTCGCCGCACGTTCCAGGCGGGACCGCTTGGACGGGCCAATCGATTCCTGCGGGTCGGCGTGGATATCGTCGGAACGCGTTTTCACCTCCACGAAGACAATGGTGTCGGCATCCGCGGTGATCAAATCGATCTCGCCGAAGGCACAGCGATAGTTGCGTTTGATGATGCGATGGCCACCGCGACGTAAGTACCGCGCGGCGACTTTTTCGCCGCGCGCCCCCACTCGGGTGCGGTCGCTAGACGGCCGCGCTCTCGAGTACGGGGGCAGCAGCCTTCTTAGTATGGACGCGAAGTTCACGAAGCTTTCGAGCCTTGCCGATCCGGTCGCGTAGGTAGTACAGTTTCGCGCGACGTACCCGACCGCGACGCTTGATGGTGATGGCGACCACATTCGGCGAATGAACCATGAATGTTCTTTCGACGCCCTGGTTGGCGACGATTCGCCGGACTTTGAACGACTCGTTGATATTCCGACCCTTTCGGGCGATGACCGTGCCGTTGAAAGTCTGGATTCGTTCCTTGCCGCCTTCGACAATTCGACAGCGAACATCAACCGTATCACCGACGTGAAATACCGGCACCTCGGGTTTTAAATAGGATTTCTCCACCAAGTCCAACAGCGGGGAACTCATTGTCTAATCTCCACCTTCGCGCCGGATCCGTGCACCGCGTGGGTCAAATAACCGATCGTGGGCCGGAAATTAACATTTACCTTCGGTGTCCGCGTGGGGACCGGTTAGATCCGGTCGACGGGACGCCGTGCGACTACGTGCTTGGCCTTCACGCCAAGCTCTGATCGCGGCGTGGTTCCCGGACAGTAAAATATCCGGGACCGTCATGCCGCGGAATTCCCGCGGCCTGGTGTACTGCGGGTACTCCAACAGACCGCACGTGAACGAATCGTCTTCCGCCGCCGATTCGTTTCCCAACGCACCCGGCAAAAGCCGAATGACCGAATCAATGAGAACCATGGCGGCCGGCTCACCGCCGGAAAGCACATAGTCTCCGATCGAGATCTCCCGACCGCCTAGTCCAATCCGTATTCGCTCGTCAAACCCCTCGTAATGGCCACAAACGACGATCAGCCCTGCTTGGCGGGCGAACTCCGTAGCGAGCGATTGCGTCAATCGCTCTCCTTGCGGCGTCAGGATTATTCGAACAGGTTCGCTCTCGTGACTCTGTTCGGTCTTTTCAAGAGCGTCGAAAATCGGCTGACACATCAGCACCATGCCGGGGCCGCCGCCGAATGGGCGATCATCCACACTACGGTGCTTGTCGCGGGCGAACTCGCGAAAATTCACGCATTGAATCGAAGCGATGCCCGCCTCGATCGCTCGCCCGACGATGCTGGATGCGAGAAAAGGCTCGAACACTTCGGGAAAAAGCGTAAGAACATCGATGCGCATCGAGTCGCCTCTAGAAAGCGGGCTACTTTCCTCCCTCAATTACGCCTTGCTTTAACAGCATGCGTCGTACCGTATCGCTGGGTTGGGCCCCGACACCGATCCAATACTTAATGCGATCGGCCTTGAGCACCGTCTGGCGGCTCTCATCGGCGACCATCGGATCAAATGAGCCGACTTCTTCGATCACCTTACTGTCACGCGCACGTCGCCCGTCGACGACAGCCACGCGATATGACGGTTTGTGTCGCCGTCCCATTCGTTTCAGTCTAATCCTGACCGGCACAGTCTTCTCCTGGCAAATATCTTCATCCGAAACGGGCACGACCAGCGTGCGCCGTTCGATGAAAGGACAGACCCACGAGTATACCAGAGCATCTACCGGTGACAAGTAGCGCCACCGAAAGGGGGCGGATTCGCTTGCGAGGTCGACGAAGCGTCCACCAAAAAAGAAAGCACCGCTCACCCTAAGGCGAAACGGTGCTTTCCGGAGGGGAAAGAAGCCTGGTAAATCATTCAATCAAGAATTCGCGCCGACCTCCGATAAATGTTTTCTACTTCCAACCCAGCAAAAAGGGCTCGCACAGCTCTCGCTTCTTGCTGTGCGGTATTATCGACAGAATGTAACGCCCAACTTGCGTTCGTCAACAAAAACTTTCGGACTACGTTAATTATTCTAGGCCCTATTATCCAGAAAGTCACTACAGGGTCCCCATTTTACCGGACGATCTTACAATTTAACACTTAGAATACCCGCACGACTGACACATCTCGCACCCTTCGCTGTATCGAAGATCGCCTTGGCAGTCCGGACACAGTACCTTGAACTGCGCTTGTTGCCTCTGGAAACGGAAAACATCAAGTCTAGGTTTAACCAGTGCCGTTTTCCGAGGCGATTCTCCTTCGGATTGGCCGTTTTGCTTCAGGCCGTTGCCGTTACCATTTCCGGTGGCCCTATCTTTGGTCTTGCGGTTTGGCGGAAATCCGACCTTGTCAGAATCACCGACGAGCAGGTTGCGGAGGCCGACTTCGTCCTTGGCTTGCATATATCTTTGCAGGGCTCTGGCGAGACCGTCGCCCAGGCTCATGATCTTTCCTTCCTTCGTGTGGACCTGAAGGCTTGAGCCGATCGAATGAAGCTGCCGAATGACGTGAATCAGGCTTCCGCCGGAACGAAGCCAAAGACTGATCATGCGGCAAATGGCTTCGAGATCACTGTTGGCTAGATCGCCGCCCTTGCCGAGCTGGGCGAACACTTCAAGTTCGCGGTCGGTTTTCGGGTCGACGGTGATATTGATGTGCATGTTGCCGAACGGGGTGAGCTGGCGAACGCGGATGCCGGCCGCTATTTCCGGAAGGACTCTCGGCTGGAGCGGCGCGGGCGGTGTGTCTTGGCCCGCGTCCGACTCTTGCTCGTTTTTCTTGTCGGTATCCTTGAGCGCCATAGGCTGGTGCTTTCGGCAGCCATCTCGATAAACGGTGACACCCTTGCAATCGAACTCGAAGGCCATCCGGTAGATTTCGGCGACGTCTTCGACCGTGGCGGTGTGCGGGAAATTGATGGTCTTGGAGATCGACGCGTCACAATGTTGCTGGTACGCCGCCTGCATTCGCATGTGCCATATCGGCGCAATGTCGTGGGCGCACACGAATACCGATCGAACTTCTTCCGGGATGCCTTCGATGTAGGCGAGGGTGCCTTCCGTGGCAATTTGCTCCATCAATCCCTCGCTACAGAAGTCTTCGTCGCGTGCAACGGCCTCGAAGATCGGATTGATCTCGACCATTGGGGCTTCCCCCTCATCCTGGCCTTTGAGGACGTTGCGGAAGAATGCCAAGCTGAACATGGGCTCAATTCCCCCCGAACAGCCGGCGATGATACTGATCGTACCTGTCGGCGCGATCGTCGAACAAGTGGCGTTCCGCATCGGCCTATGATGCTTCGTGTCGTACGTGCTACCCTCCCAATTGGGAAAACGCCCGCGCGACTCCGCTAGTTGTTCGCTGCAGGCGTGCGATTCTTCGTCCAAGAACGCCATGAATCGCTTGCCCCACGCCACGCCTTTTTCGCTGTTGTAGGGCACGCCTAGCAAGTAGAGGGCATCGGCGAACCCCATGATGCCCAGCCCGATCTTCCGGTTGGCTTTACACACCTTGTCGATTTCGGGCAGCGGGTACTTGTTGGCGTCGATGACGTTGTCCAGGAATCGCGTGGATTCATGGATGGTCGTGCGTAGGGCGTCCCAATCGACGGTGGCCTCATCGCCCTCGCCGCGATTCACGAACATCGCCAGGTTGATGCTGCCCAGATTGCAGGCCTCGTAGGGCAGCAACGGCTGCTCGCCGCACGGGTTCGTCGCCTTCATTTCCCCGATGTGCGGGGTGGGATTGGCTTGGTTGATACGATCGATGAAGATGACACCTGGTTCGCCCGTTCGATGCGCGTTGTTGACAATGATATCCCAAACGTCTTTACGGGTGTAGTGCTCGCCCTCGGCGTCATCTTCGTTTTCTTGCAGCTCGACAAGGGTGCGAATGTCGTACGTCCAAATGTCGAGGCTCTTGGGCATCACAAAACGCGTGCCATTCCTCGGATTGACGACGACATGTACGGCGTCGGGCTCGCGCAGGAACGCCTCCATCCAATCATCCGGCACCTTGACCGAAATGTTGTAGTTGGTGAACTGCGACAGATCCTCCTTGGCGTGGAGGAATTTGAGGATGTCCGGATGGTGGATGTTCATCATCCCCATGTTGGCGCCACGGCGAAACGCGCCCTGCTGTATGGCGTTTGTGGCTTCGCTGAAAGCGCGCCAGAAGGAAATCGGTCCGCTCGTCGTTCCGCCCGAACTGCTGATATAGTCACCGGTGGGGCGTAGCTCGTCGAAAGCGAAGCCGGTTCCGCCGCCGGCTTTCTGGATCAAAGCGGTGTGTTTGATCGAGTCAAAAATCTCGCTGATGCTATCGCCGACCGGCAGCACGAAACACGCACTGAGCATGCCCATTTCCCGGCCTGCATTCATCAA
>JADFIX010000328.1:0-1066 GCA_022566435.1 Planctomycetota bacterium | reverse complement strand
CCTCAATCCCCGTCCCGTTCAAGCGCCCGGTCGAGGAATTCTAGGCGGTCCTGGCCCCAGAACAGCTCATCGTTGTAGATGTAGCCCGGCGCGCCGAAGACGCCGCGCTCGATCGCTTCCGCCGTGTTGGCGTCATAAGCCGCCTTGACTTCATCCGTTTCCGCCGCCGCCAGCAGCGCCTTGCCGTCCATGTCGTTCTCATCGGCGATGGCCGTCAATGTCTCGGCATCGGCGATGGCCTTAGCAACCCGCCGAAACATATCCCGTGGCGACTCCGTGCAACAGCCCTGTTCGTCCTTCTTCAGATACCGCGCCCGAAGGACTCGCAATGCGTTTTCGGAGAACCCCAAATCTTGTTTCCGTGCGTCGTCCGTGACGCGTCGTCCGCTTTTTTCGATCACCGCTCCCGACATATACCGCTACGCCTCCACCGGTTGAAACAACCGGAATAATACCCTAACAGAAACCTTCCAACAACAATTATAGCCTCCCAAGAACGATAGGTAGCGCCGATTCAGCTAGAACCCTCCCGTGGCGACCAAATAGCTGAATCCGAGTTGCGACCACCGCTTCCGAGGGTCCGAATCAGCAAAGGCCGACGCCAATCCAGACCGTGAGGGCGAAATAAATAGTACCCCCTAGATCGGTGGTCGTCAAGGGAGAAACACAACATATTGTGGGTATAGTGATATTTCACGCAACCTGTACGCAAACCTCGGCAAATAACGAGGTTACGATTGTTTTCACCGGTCCCGCAACAACAACAGTGTTATAGGACTGTTTCGAATCCGGACGGTTCTGAGGTTTGTATCACGATCGAGTCCTGCCGGCGGCGGCGATAACTTGAGAAGGAGCGCGGATACTTCCAGGAACTTTATTGCAATGTTTGGACGCTTGTTCTTGCGGGAAGCGGTCATTCAACGCCCCAGAATTAGGCAATTCTCAGCGGCTGCAATCGGCCATGACTGGTCGTTCGGCTAAGTGCCTGCTATCCAAGAAGGCAGCGCCGGGTCATTAAATCCTCGTTACTGTCCAGCTATCGAAGTCTCTCGCGATCCGTATTTCG